>JACONG010000005.1:89434-145647 GCA_014323865.1 Rhodospirillales bacterium
TCGGGCAGCAGCTTTACGTCACGCTGGTTGACGGCCCGGCGGGCTCGGGCCTGAAGCGGCTCGGTCTGGTCGTGCTTGATGCCGGCGACAACGGCCTGATTCTGGTCAGCCGCCCCGACGGCGATGTCGGTTTCGAAGGCCAACGCATCAGTGACCTTGATGAGATCGCCACGGCCCTGCCGCCGGCTGTTGCGACATCCGAAGTGACGGAGGCCACCGACGATGAGGTTCTCGCCAAGGAGGGCGCAGAGGCCGATCCGGCCGCAGCGGAGCAGGCGCCGATCCCCGAATTTGTCGACTTCGCCCGTCCGATCAGCATCGACGAGCTCGCGGTCGAACAGGGCGACACGCTGATGTCGATCCTGCTGCGCGCGGGCGCCGACCGGATCGAGGCCGATCGGGCGATCCGCGCGCTCCGACCACACTACGATCTGCGTCATCTTCAGATCGGCCAGGAGGTCAAGGTCGCCTTCGAGGACGACAACGGCGACGGCGAATTGCTGGTCACTGTCAGCATCCGTATCAAGGAAGACCTCTACGTTCAGGCCGACCTCCAGGGCGACAGCTTCATGGCCGGCCGGATCACGACACCGATCAACCCCGTCTTCACCGGCAACCTGGCCAGGGTCTCGCCGGCCGCCGATATCGACTCCCTGATTCAGCAGGAGCCCGACGGTGACCCCGAGGCCGTCGCCGAGGAGGCCGAGACGGTGGTGGCGGCCGTGCCGGACTACGGGGACGACCCCGCGCCGGTGAGCGACATCGAGAGTGAACTCGAACTCTCGGCCTCTGCGGAGCAGTCCTGGTTCACGATCCAGGAAGACGAGACCGTCCCGAACCTGCTTCGGCTGCTGACGCCCAACGGACACGAGATCAACAAGATCGTCGCCCTGCTCGCGGCCGAGATGGATCTCAACTCCATGGACGCCGGACAGCAGATGGTCGTCATCACCGACGAGGACTTCTCCGGCGTCAGGATCGTCGCCCTCTCGCTCGATCGACCGGAAGGCGGCACGTGGTCGGTGGTGGTCCAGCGCGACGGCGGCTACGGCATCCGGGCCGCGAGCAGCCACGTCGATCTCTCGGACTTCAATGTTGCGCTGGCCGTGGTTGAGCCACAGCGTTTCGGACCCTGGCCAGAAGAGCCGAGCGGGGGAATCGAACTGATCTCGGTCGAGATCCCGTCCGGCGGCATCCTCATGAACGCCCTGACAGGGCTTGGCATCGGCACGGTGCAGGCCGACGAGGCCGTCGACTCCCTGCGCGACGTCTTCGATCCCCGCAGCATCCAGGCCGGGCAGATCATCGACGTGACGATGGACGAGGACGGTCTGCTCAACATCAGCCTCAGCCCACGTGCCGGCGAGCGTGTCGAGGTCGCGCGCGACGAGGAGGGCTTTGTCTCGCGGCTGGTCGAGCTTCCGGTCGAGCGGGTCCTGCGCGCCACGGTCGGCCACATCGACAGCAGCCTTTATCAGGCCGCGCTCGACGGCGGCGTCCCGCCCGCGGTTCTGGCCGACATGATCCGGGCCTACAGCTTCGACGTCGACTTCCAGCGCGAGATCCGGTCGGGCGACAGTTTCGAGCTGCTGTACGAGGCGTATGTCGGCGAAGAGGGCAACGTCGTGCGCTACGGCACACTGCTCTATGCCACGTTGCGGGTCTCGGGCGTCAGCCTGCCAATCTATCAGTTCACACCCTCAAGCGGTTTCATCGACTACTTCAACGAGCGCGGCGAAAGCGTGCGCAAGGCGTTGATCCGTACGCCGATCGACGGCGCGCGCATCACGTCCAACTTCGGCATGCGCACGCTCAGCGGCTACACCCGCATGCACAAGGGCGTCGATTTCGGCGCACCGACCGGCACGCCGATCGTGGCAGCGGGCGACGGCATCATCGAGGACCTCGGCTGGTTCGGCGGCTACGGCAACTACATCCGCATCCGCCACAACAGCACCTACAAGACGGCCTATGCCCACATGAGCGCGTATGCCAGCGGCCTGGGCGAAGGCAACCGGGTTCGCCAGGGGCAGGTCATCGGCTATGTCGGTAGCACCGGCAACTCGACCGGCCCGCATCTGCACTACGAGGTTCTGGTCAACAACGAGCAGATCAATCCGCTCGATGTGAACCTGCCGTCCGGCGAGATCCTCGAAGGCGACGAGCGCGACGCGTTCTATGTCGTGCGCGACGAGCGCGACGCGCTCTTCGCCCAACACCTCGCAGAACCGCTGGTTGCCAGTGGCAACTGAGTTCCGGATCGACGGACCGACGGAAAGAAACGACCGCCGGACAGACAGCTGGTGCTGCTGGAGACCTGGCGTGAGGCCGTTGCTGCCTTTGCGCAGACTTGTGTCTGAAGTTCAGAGATCGGTACGCGGATCCTCGACGAAGGTGTGAATCTCGTCCTTGCGCGGGGTCGCGGTCAGCAGCGTGACGCCCTCGTCGGAGCAAAAGCGATGCCAGCAGCCGCGCGGCACGACAACGACCATGCCGGTATCGAGTTCCAGGGTCTGTTTCTCGTCGTCGATGATGATGTCGAACTTCGTGGACCCGCCGATCACGTGAACGAACTCGTCGCCCTTCATGTGCCGCTCCCATCCAGCGTTGCCGTTGAAGCGCCCGAGGAAGACGCCGCAATCGAGGAAATCGCCACCGCCGAGTTCGGCGAAGGCATGTTCGACCTCCGCTTCCGTCGTCTGCGGTCCACGATCCACAATGGGTGTCAGTGCGGCGGTCGCATCGGCGACGTTGATGGCCCTGATCATTGTCCTCTCCCGGTTCGGCTTGCGAGTCACAGTGTGATACTATAGTGTTATTCTCGATATCAAGAGAACCTTTTGTCATGCCCCCCGATCCGCATCTCGCCCTCGTCCGGACCGGTGACGACACCGCATCCCGCAGCGCCCCGACAAGCCTTGATCTCGGCGCACGCGTGCGCGAGCTGCGGACCGAAAGCGGTTGGAGCCTGGACGATGCCGCGGTCCGCATCGGTCTCTCGCGCTCGTCGCTCTACAAGATCGAGAAGGGCAAAATGTCGCCCACCTTCGATACGATGAAGAAGCTCGCCGACGGTTTCGACCTCGACATCCAGAGGTTGCTGGGCGCGACCGGCGGTCACCGCGCCGCCGGCCGACGGTCGGTCACCCGCCGCGGCGACAACCCCCCCTGCAAGACCGATCACTACGACTACCGGCCGCTCGCCGAGGACCTCGCGCACAAGGCCATGCTACCGTTCGAACTGGTCGTTCGCGCCCGCTCCCTCGACGACTTCGCCGACTGGGACCGCCACGACACCGAGGAGTTCTGCCATGTGCTCAGCGGCACGATGGCGCTCTACACCGAGTGCTATGAACCCGTAACGCTGAAGGCCGGCGACAGCATCTACTACGACGGGCGCATGGGGCACGCCTGCGTCTCGGTCGGCAGCGAGGATGCGGCCATCCTCTGGGTCAGCGCACCCTGACCCGCTGCACTCGACCGATGAGCCAGATCGTTTCGTTTTCCAAAACCGTTGCTCTGAGCCGATCCAGCATGATCGTGGAGAGCCCGCGCGAGTACTGCGGCGTGTCCATGGCCGCGACCGCCGAATTGATCCGGCAGGGTACGGGCAATCTTCACCGGCCTGTGACATCGCAATCGTCGGCAAGCATCGCCATATCGTTCGGACAGTGTGACGTAGACCATCATGACCCATCAATGACCGACGGCCTGAACGACGATCTTTCCGTGCCCGTGGCGATCAACACTGCGGCGATGGATTGGGAACCGAGCCCAAGCCCGACCGTGTGGCGCAAGCGCCTCGATCGTGTCGGGCCACCGGAATCGGGTCGTGTGACGTCGGTGGTGCGCTACGATCCCGGCAGCAGGTTCCATGCGCACCCTCACCCCGACGGCGAGGAGATCCTCGTGCTTGAGGGTATCTTCTCGGACCAGACGGGCGACTATCCCGCCGGCAGCTACCTGCTGAACCCCGAGGGATTTGAACACGGCCCGTACTCCGAGGAGGGCTGCCGGCTGTTCGTGAAGCTGCGCCAGTATCCAGGTTGAGCGCAGCCATTTGCTCATCAAGACCGAGGCCGTGGACTGGCAGCCGACGGACACAGACGGCATCTCCGAGAAGCTGCTCTACAGCGAGAGCGGTCATGCCGAGACGGTCCGCCAGATCCGCATGGAAACCGGTACCGCTCTCAGCCTCGACCGTGCCGGCGGCACGGAAATCTTCGTCATGGAGGGCGCCACCCGGGGCGGCGACAAGGCCTTGACCGAGGGGGCATGGCTTCGCTACCCTTCCGGTTCCCCGCTCGTGCTCGAGGCCACCATGCCGACCACGCTCTACATCAAGGCAGGACATCTCGCCGATGGCTGAGGCCGGGCTGCGCACGGTCGACGGGCCCGCAGCGTGGTACGGTCCCGCGATGGCACAGGACGGGTCCTGGCTTCATTCGTTCACCGAAGCCCACATCGCCGAGCTCGAGTCGGCGATGGCCGCGCTGGACGAGGCGCGCGACATCACAACCGTCAGCCGAGACAACACAGACATGCCGGCGCTCGACGCTGTGCTCACCGGTGTGGAGGACGAGGTTGTCCGTGGTCGCGGCTTCGTGCTGCTGCGCGGCCTACCCGTGGAACGCTGGAGCCGACGGCAATCGGCACTGGCCTATTGGCTGATCGGCTCCCGACTCGGGGTTGCCGTGCCGCAGAATGCGGTCGGTCACGTCCTCGGACATGTGAAGGACCTGGGCAACGATCCGGCCGATCCCATGACGCGCATCTACACGACCAATGCACGGCAGGAGTACCACACCGATTCCTGCGACATAGTGGCCCTGCTCTGTCTGCACGGCGCGAAAGCCGGCGGTGCCAGCGCGCTCTGCAGTTCGACCACCGTCTGGAACGAAGTCGTGCGCCGCAGGCCAGACCTGGCGCGGGTGCTGACCGAACCCTTCCCGACCGACCGCAAGGACGAGGTCCCGCCCGGCAAGCAGCCGACCTATCCGATGCCGATCTTTCACGATGTCGGTGGCGAGATCACGTGCGTCTATGCCCGCGCCTTTATCGAGGCGGCCCAGACCCGACTGGATGTGCCGCGCCTCACGCCTGAGCAGATCGAGGCGCTGGACCTCGTCGATGCGCTGGCCGAAGACGACACGATCAGGCTCGACATGGCGTTTCAGCCCGGCGACATCCAGGTGCTTCACAACCACCAGATTCTCCACGCCCGCACACCCTACGAGGACTGGCCGGAGCCCGAGCGCAAGCGCCATCTTCTGCGCCTGTGGCTCAGCGCCCACGACGGCCGCGAACTGCCGCACTGGTTTGCCGAGCGCTACGGCGCGATCGAACGCGGCGCCGTACGCGGCGGCATCCGCGTCGAAGGCCAGACCCTGCACGCTCCCCTGGAGCCCTGAAACCCGACAACATCAGCCCCCCTTTCCCGGGATCGGAAGAGGGAGGGACCCGACGCGTCAGCGGTGGGAGGGTTAGGGGTCGATGGTGCGAACCGTCCCACCGGTTCCCCCTCAACCGGCTCCGACGAGGCTTGTTCCTCGCCCAGTCTGCACTGCCCTCTCACCGGAGAGGCGAGGGGATGTTTGGCGATCATGCGTTCCTGACGCCGCCTCCCGTCCACACGCTTCAGGAGGGGATGATGGGTGGACGACTGGAAGGCAGGACAGCACTGATAACCGGTGGCGGTCGCGGTATCGGTGAGGGTATCGCCAGGGTGTTCGCGCGCGAGGGCGCCAGGATCCTGATCGCCACACGCACTGTGAGGCGCGGCGAGAAGGTCGCGCGCGAGATTGAAAAGGCGGGCGGAACCGCGTCGGCATGCCCGAGGACATCGCGCATGCCGCCCTCTGTCTCGCCAGCGACGAGGCGAGCTCCGTCACCGGCCAGACTATCATCGTTGACGGCGGTCAGATCATGCCCGAGAGCCAAACAGGGGCGCTCCAGAGTGGATCGTACCCGGTTGGAACCGCAGGCGGTTCCAACCGGGTGCGAGAATCCGCTCTGAATCCAGAGACTCAGAGCATATCCCGTTCAGATTGATTCAATCTGAACGGGATATGCTCTAGGCGGCTTCCCCGGTCGCGACGGGCGCGCCGTTGATGACGAGACCGAGCGCAGTCGCCGTGACGGTCACCGTGACGCCGTCCCTGACCTCGCCCTTGAGCAGCAGCTCGGCGAGCGGGTTCTGCAGTTCGCGCTGGATCACACGCTTGAGCGGCCGGGCGCCGTAGACGGGGTCGTAGCCCTCGGTTCCGAGCCACTCCGTGGCGGCCTCGTCGAGCGCGATGGTGATCTTGCGGTCGGCCAGAAGCTTGCGCAGGTGCGCCATCTGGAGATCGACGATCGCCGCCATCTGCTCACGCTTGAGGCGGTGGAACAGGATGATCTCGTCGAGCCGGTTGAGGAACTCCGGCCGGAAGTGGCCCTTCACGGCGTTCATCACCTGCTCGCGCGCCAGTTCTGCCTCGTCGTCCTGGCCGAGTGCCGCAAGGAACTCGGCACCGATGTTCGACGTCATGACGATCAGTGTGTTCTTGAAGTCGACCGTGCGGCCCTGGCCATCGGTGAGCCGGCCGTCGTCGAGCACTTGGAGAAGCACGTTAAAGACATCGGGGTGCGCCTTCTCGATCTCGTCGAACAGCACGACCTGATAGGGCCGGCGACGCACGGCCTCGGTCAGGACACCGCCCTCCTCGTAGCCGACGTAACCCGGCGGCGCGCCGATCAGGCGAGAGACCGCGTGTTTCTCCATGAACTCGGACATGTCGATGCGCTGCATCGCGTGTTCGTCGTCGAACAGGAACTCGGCGAGCGCCTTCACGAGCTCGGTCTTGCCAACGCCCGTGGGGCCGAGGAACATGAAGCTGCCGATGGGCCGGTTCGGATCCTGCAGACCGGCGCGCGCACGGCGCACGGCATTGGAGACCGCGACCAGCGCGTCCCTCTGGCCCACCACGCGGCGGCCGAGACCGTCTTCCATCTGGAGCAGCTTCTCGCGCTCGCCCTCGAGCATCTTGTCGACAGGAATGCCGGTCCAGCGCGAGACCACGGCGGCGATGTGGTCGTCGGTCACCGCCTCCTCGAGCATGCGGTGGGCCTCCGCCTCTTCGGACGCGGTGAGCCCGGCTTCGAGATCGGGGATCACGCCATAGGCCAGTTCGCCGGCGCGCGCGAGGTCGCCGCGGCGCTGGGCCTGGTCGAGTTCCAGACGTGCGTGGTCGAGCTCCTCCTTGATCTTCTGGGACGAAGCGAGCTGTTCCTTTTCCTTCTCCCACTCGGATGTGAGTTCGAAGGAGCGACCTTCGAGGTCGGCCAACTCACGCTCCAGCTTCTCAAGCCGGTCGCGGGACCCCTTGTCGTCCTCCTTCTTGAGTGCCTCGCGTTCGATCTTGAGCTGGATGATGCGACGGTCAAGCTCGTCGATCTCCTCGGGTTTGGAGTCCACCTCCATCTTGAGGCGGCTCGCGGCCTCGTCGACCAGGTCGATGGCCTTGTCCGGCAGGAAGCGGTCGGTGATGTAGCGGTTCGAGAGCGTGGCGGCGCCAACGATCGCGCTGTCGCTAATGCGCACGCCGTGATGCAGCTCGTACTTCTCCTTGAGACCGCGCAGGATCGAGATCGTGTCCTCGATCGTGGGTTCGGCAACGAAGACCGACTGAAACCGGCGTGCCAGAGCGGCGTCCTTCTCGATGTGCTTGCGATACTCATCGAGCGTCGTGGCGCCGACGCAGTGCAGCTTGCCGCGCGCCAGCATCGGCTTCAGCAGGTTCGACGCATCCATCGAGCCTTCGGCCGCGCCGGCCCCGATCAGCGTGTGGAGCTCGTCGATGAAGACGACGATCTCGCCGTCCGCGGACTCGATCTCCTCGAGCACGGCCTTCATGCGCTCCTCGAACTCGCCACGGAACTTCGCGCCCGCGACCATCAAGCCGAGGTCGAGCGACAACAGCGTCTTGTTCTTCAGGGAATCCGGCACATCGCCGTTGATGATGCGCAGCGCCAGACCCTCGACGATGGCGGTCTTGCCGACACCGGGCTCACCGATCAGCACGGGATTGTTCTTCGTGCGGCGCGACAGCACCTGCATGGTGCGACGGATCTCCTCGTCACGTCCGATGACGGGATCGAGGTCGCCCTTGCGTGCCGCTTCGGTCAGATCGCGGGCGTACTTCCTGAGCGCATCGTAGCTTTCCTCCGCGCTGGCGCTATCTGCCGTGCGGCCCTTGCGCATGTCGGCGATGGCCGCTTCAAGTGCCTGAGGCGTGAGGCCCGACGTGCGCAGGATCGAGGCGGCCTGGCTGCCCTCGTCCACGGCGAGCGCCATGAGAAGCCGTTCGGCCGTGACGAAGCTGTCGCCGGCTTTCTCCGCAAGCTTCGGCGCGCTCTCGAAGACACGAGCAAGTTCAGGCGTCAGGTGAACCTGGCCAGCGCCAGTGCCGTCCACGACCGGCTGCTTACCCAGTTCGGCATCGGTGGCGTTGAGCGCTTGCCCGGCGTCGGCGCCGGCGGCACGCAACAGTCCCGCCGCCAGGCCTTGGTTGTCGGCCAGCAGCGCGTGCAAGAGATGCTCAGCGGTCAGCCGCTGGTGGCCGCGCGCGAGGGCAAGGGTCTGCGCCGCCTGCACGAAGCCGCGGGCGCGATCTGTATAACGTTCAAAGTCCATGCTGCGTCACCCTTCGGGTTCAACGATCTGGACCGTATATGATGTGCTATTTTTGCAACACAAGGGGTTGACGGCCCAATCGCCAACCCCAACCTCACTTCAACCTACAAGGCGTCAGCCGGCCGCCCACTGCTCTTCGCCAGCCGCAGGCACCGCGGCAGCGTCTTCGGCATCGCTATCGCGATTGTTGCCGGAGCCGTTCGACTTGCGGCGCGACCACCGTGCAGGCTTGGGCTGCTCTTCGCCCTCACTGTCACCATCCTCCGCGGCCAGCTTCAGCGTACGGCTCTCGACCTCGGCCTCACCGCGCTCTTCGTCGGACGCATCCTGCTCGCGGCCCTGGCGCTGGAAGCGATTCTCCCGTGGCGATCGATCGTCTCGCTCTTCGCGGTCGCCGCGCTCACGCTGCTGTTCGGCGGCACGCTCCGCGGCACGCTCGGCATGCAGGTTCACGATCCTCTGGTAGTGCTCGGCGTGCTGCAGATAGTTCTCGGCCGCAACCAGATCACTCGACGACGACGCGTCACGGGCCAAGGCCGTGTATTTGTCGGCCACCTGCTGCGCCGTGCCGCGGACTTTCACGTCCGGTCCCGTACTCTCGAAGGACTGGTTGCGACCGCCGCCGCCACCGCTGCCACGACGCATATATCCACGATTGTTGCGGGACCGCTTGCCCGAACTGCCAGGTCTCATGAGATCGTCACTCTCGCTGTTTGCAAATGCCTGCCGCGCTGCCATGCCAAAACACCAGTGCGAACGCCTTGCGTCCGATAACAACAACCTGGTGGTGAGGCCATCTGGCCCGGCACAAGCGGTCTTGTTTCCTCAACGTCCCGCTTCGGGGCCATGCCCCTTCCCGCCATGCGCAACTTGGATCGTAATGAACATTTGCACAGTTTCCAAGCGGTTTTTTAGCCTTTTCCATCTGATCCTAGAGACGTAGCGCCAGCCCGCGCCGGTGTCCCGAAAGGTCGTGAAAGACCCTCGCCACCGCCAAGCCGTGGTCCTGCACCAGTCCTTCGAGATCGCCCCCCTGCCCGGCCCCGTGTTCGAAGACGGCATGACCGCCCGATTCGAGATGACGCGGAAGGGCCGCGAGGATGATCCGATAGCAGGCCATGCCGTCGGGTCCGCCATTGAGAGCCAGCCTCGGCTCGTACCGCGCCACCTCCGGCTCGAGCCCCGCAATCTCGTCGCTCGGAATGTAAGGCGGGTTCGAAACGACGAGATCGAACCGCCCCGAGACCGCCGAGAACCAGTCGCCGACAGCAAAGCTGGCGCGCGCGCCGATACCCAGTCGCCCGGCATTTTGCTCCGCCACGGTGATTGCGGCGGGCGATCGGTCGATCCCCAGCCCAACGGCTTCGGGCCAGGAGGCCAGAAGAGACAGCAGCAGACATCCGGTTCCGGTTCCCAGATCGAGGACCATCCGGGGTGTGCCATACTCGGCGGCAAGCTCCAGACAGCCCGAGACGATGGCCTCGGTGTCGGGCCGTGGCGTCAGCGTGTCGGATATGACCCTGAAATCGAGGCTCCAGAACTCCCGTGTGCCGATAACCTGGGCCATGGGCTCGCGCCGTGCGCGACGCTCTGCCATGGAAACGAGATCCGCAACGGTATCGGGAGCGAGGCTGTGTTCGGGGTAAGCCTTCAGCCAGGCACGATCGCGGCCCGTGACATGGGCCAGCAAAACCTGCGCTTCGAAGGCGGGGTTATCGATGCCGGCGCGCGCAAGCGCGTCCCGAATGCCGGCCGCAAGCCCACCGACGGTGTTGTCGTTCAATCGAGATCGGCCAGGCGCGCAGCCTGATCCTCGGCGATCAACGGAGCGATCACGTCGTCGAGCGCGTCGCCGGCGACGATGGCATCGAGCTTGTAGAGCGTGAGGTTGATCCTGTGGTCGGTCAGGCGACCCTGGGGAAAGTTGTAGGTCCGGATACGTTCGGAGCGATCACCGCTGCCGACCTGCGACTTCCGGCTTTCCGCGCGTTCCCCGTCCAGCTTCCGGCGCTCCTCGTCGTAGAGGCGCGACAACAGGATCTTCATCGCCTTGGCGCGGTTCTTGTGCTGCGACTTCTCATCCTGCTGCGAGACCACGATCCCGCTCGGCAGATGGGTGATGCGAACCGCGCTGTCGGTCTTGTTGACGTGCTGGCCGCCGGCACCGGACGCGCGGAAGGTGTCGATCCTGAGGTCCTTGTCGTCGATCCGAACATCGACCTCTTCGGCCTCCGGCAGCACCGCGACCGTTGCAGCCGAGGTGTGGATGCGGCCGCTGGACTCTGTGACCGGGACGCGCTGCACCCGATGGACACCCGACTCATACTTGAGACGAGAAAACACGTCCTGTCCCGAGATCAGGACCTGCGCCTCCTTGATACCGCCGATGTCGTTCTCGCTCATGTCGATCAGTTCGACCCGCCAGCGGTGGGTTTCGGCGTAACGCCGGTACATGCGCAGAAGATCGGCGGCGAAGAGCGCGGCCTCGTGGCCGCCAGTGCCGGCACGGATCTCGAGGATCGCGTTGCGCCGATCGGCATCGTCCTTCGGGATCAGGAGCAGCTTCATGGCGTGCTCCAGATCCGGCAGGCGTTCCTGCAAAGCGTCACGCTCGGCCTGGGCCAGCTCGCGCATCTTGGCGTCGTCGTCGGCTGCAATCATCTCATCGAGAGCGACCAGCTCGCTTTCGGCCGCGCGCAAGGCCTCGATCGCAGCGACGACGGGCGAGAGCTCGGCGTACTCCCGCGACATCGCGACAAACTCCTCGCCACCGCCGCTCTCCCCTGCCAGACGGGCGGCCAACTCCTCGTGACGCAGAACGACACGGCCAAGGCTCTCTTCCAGGCTCATCGCCCCTCCTCTGCCGACGAGAACAGGCGTTCGAGCAGACGTTCGGCATCGGTCACCGAACCGGGTTCGCGTTCGGCCAGGGCACGCAGCGCCGTGCTGGGATCATGGAGCAGGCGATTGACCAGAACTCGTGTCGCTTCGTCTGCGTTGTCAGCGGCACGTCCTGCAAGAACATCCTGCCTTACCGCTTCAAACCGGCTGCGCAGCGCGGCGATCGCAGGAACAGCATCGCGCTGCGCGTCGGCAGAAAGGATCGAAACGAGCGCCTCGTCGACGATCGCCCATGCTGCATCGGCTTCGTTCTGGCGTACGGCGCGCCCGGCCATCGCCACGTGCTCCAGATGATCGAGGTTGTAGAGAAATACGTCGTCGAGCCGATCGATCGCCGGATCGGCATCGGGCGGAATGCCGGCGTCGACAAGAAAGATCGGCGCGCGCCGCCGAGCCTTCAGAGCCGCCTTCATCTGATCGACGGCGACCGCGTACCCCCCAGCGCCGACAGCGAGAATCAGCACGTCGGCCTCGGCGAGTTCTTCGGCGAGCCGGTCGCCGGGAACCAGATTGACGCCCAATCTCTCGGCCACGCTCTGCGCCAGACGCGGACGATGATGCAGCAGGTTCAGGCGGCCGAGCCCGTGACTCAGCATGCGCGCGGCGATCAGTTCACCCGCCTCGCCGACGCCGATCAGCAGGCCGCTGCGCCGGCTGAGATCTCCGTGAATCTCGCGCGCGACATCCACGGCCGCCGATGCGATCGAGACCGGGCGCTCGCCGATCCTGGTCTCATTGCGGACCCGCTTGGCCACACCGTAGGCGCCCTGCAGACGCCGTTCGAGCTGGGAGCCGACCATGCCGACGTCGGCGGCGCGGCGATGGCTTTCCTTGAGCTGACCCAATACCTGGGGCTCACCGACAACAAGGCTGTCGAGCGACGCCGCGATGGCCAAGAGCTGCCGCATGGCCGCGCGGCCGGTGTAGGCGTAGAGGCGCTCGTCCATCGGTACGATTCCGGCGCGCTGTGCCAGGAGATCACGCAAGGCACCGACGGCGCTCGCCGGCTCCGGATGCACCACATGGATCTCGACGCGGTCGCAGGTCGACATCAGCATGGCTTCGGAAAAACCCCGGCTCTCAAGCAACTTGTAAAAGGCGGCCGTCTCGTCGCGCGCAACGAACATCGCCTCACGCATCTCCAGCGATGCGGTGCGATGGTTGGCGCCGACGGCGATATGTTCCGGGTTCGCCAAGGCTATCCCCGGCGCGGCAGACCCGCGCTCACGGAATCGATCGGGAGTTCGGTCTGCTCCCCGGTGTCGAGGTCGCGAAGGGCGACGACACCGCATTCAAGCTCGTCATCACCCATGATCACGGCATGGCTCGCATTCACCTTGTTGGCGCGTTGCATGCGGCGCTTCATGTTGCCGCGGTAGCCCAGATCGATGACGTGGCCGGCACGGCGCAGCGCATGGGCCAGGGCCAGGGCCTGTTTCTCTGCCGTCTTGCCCAGCGGCACGATCGCCACGGGCCGCACGGGATCGCCGCCCGCACCCGCCAGCATCGAGAGCCGCTCGATGCCGCCCGCCCAGCCGACACCCGGCAGGGGCGGACCGCCCATCTGCTGCATCAGTCCGTCGTAGCGCCCGCCACCGATCACGGTGCCCTGGGCGCCGAGGTTCTCGGTCATGAACTCGAAGGCCGTGTGGCAGTAGTAGTCGAGCCCGCGGACAATGCGTGGGTTCACCGTGTAGGCGATGGCGAGTGCATCGAGCCCGCCGAGCACGGCATCGAAGAAGCCGCGCGCGTCGTCGGTCAGGTGATCCATGATTGAGGGCGCATCGGCCACGATCGCCTTGTCGCCCTCGTCCTTGGAATCGAGCACGCGCATGGGATTGCGTGTCAGCCGACCGCGGCTGTCCTCGCTCAGGTCGTGCTTGTGGAACTCCAGAAACGCAACGAGTGCGGCACGGTATGCCTCGCGGCTCTCGGCATCACCCAGCGTGTTGATCTCCAGCCTCGTGTCGGCAAGCAGACCGAGGTCCTCGAGCACATCGGCACCCATGGCGATGACCTCGATATCCCCGGCCGGTTCGGGCACCCCGAAGAGCTCGACGCCGATCTGATGGAACTGGCGATAGCGCCCCTTCTGCGGCCGCTCGTAGCGGAACATCGGACCGGCGTAGCAGAGCTTGAGCGGCACCTCGTTGAGCAACCCGTTGCTCAGCACGGCGCGGGCGACGCTCGCGGTGTTCTCGGGCCGCATGGTGACGCTCTCGCCGCCGCGGTCCTCGAAGGTGTACATCTCCTTCTGAACCACGTCGGTGGCATCACCCAGGCTGCGCGAGAAGACCCCGGTCACCTCCAGGATCGGCGTTCTGATCTCGCCATAGCCGTAACGGTTGCAGATACGCCGGCAGGCGTCCTCGACGCGCATGTGGGCGCGGCAATCCTCGGGGAGAAGATCGCGCATACCACGAACGGGTTGCAGTTTGCTCGCCACGACTCGGTTCCGCTGCGGCTATTCGGCGGCGGTGTGGTCGTTCGTGTCGCCCTTCAGCTCTGCGGCGCGGGCTTCAACGAGTTCGACAATGTGTTCGACGATGTCGGCCGAACCCACCTTGTGGTCGGCACTGCCCGACATGTAGACGAGATGGTTGCCCTTGCCGCCGCCGGTCAGGCCGATGTCGGTCATCATCGCTTCGCCCGGCCCGTTCACGACGCAGCCGATGATCGACACCGTGAGCGGCACATCGACATGCGCCAGGCGCTGTTCGAGTTCACCGACGGTCTCGGTGACATTGAACTGCTGTCGCGCACACGACGGACAGGCGATGATATTGACGCCACGCTGGCGCAGGTTGAGCGACTTGAGGATTTCCCAGCCGACTCGCACCTCTTCGACCGGATCGGTCGCGAGTGAGACGCGGATGGTGTCGCCAATGCCTTTCCACAGCAGCATGCCCATGCCGATGGCCGACTTGACCGTGCCGCCGACCATGCCGCCGGCCTCGGTGATGCCAAGGTGCAGCGGATAGTCGCAGGCCGCGGCGAGACCACGATAGGCGCCGACGGCCAGCGGCACGTTCGAGGCCTTCACGCTGATCTTGAAGTCCGGGAAGTCGTTGTCCTCGAGGATGCGCGCGTGAGCCATCGCGCTCTGGACCATGGCTTCGGGCGTCGGGCCACCGTACGTCTCCAGGAGATGCTTTTCCAGCGAGCCGGCGTTGACGCCGATGCGCATGGAACAGCCGTTGTCTCGGGCGGCCTTCACAACCTCGCGCACACGTTCGGCAGAGCCGATGTTGCCCGGATTGATGCGCAGGCAAGCCGCGCCCGCTTCGGCGGCCTCGATGCCGCGCTTGTAGTGGAAGTGGATATCGGCCACGAGCGGGACCGGCGATTCATAAACGATGTGCTTGAAGGCTGCCGTTGCCTCCTCATCGGGGCAGGACACGCGCACGATGTCAGCGCCCGCGACCGCGAGAGCACTGACCTGGGCAGATGTCGCGTGCACATCGGCGGTCAGCGTGTTGGTCATCGACTGGACGGTGATCGGCGCATCGCCGCCGACCGGCACGTTGCCGACCATGATCTGACGGCTCTTGCGCCGCGCCGGACGGTCCGTGTCGGGAGTGCTCATGAGGCCTTATCCGAGGTTCGGCGCAGAGATAACGCAGGCCCCTGCCTGGGTAAAGAAAATGTCCCGTGACCGCCGCTCAGCGTGCAAGCAGGGCGTCGGCCCCGAGCGGGATGTTGCGCACGACAACACCGGGCTCGCCGAGCGGCGCGATCTGCGCACCGTCGACCATGACCTTGAGCCCGCCGGCATTGCCGGTATCGAGCGTCACATCGTCGCGGTCGGGGACCCGGTAGATGTCCCCGGGCAGCAGGACACGCGTGAGAAGGATCGAACCGTTGTCGCCCTCCACCTGTATCCAGGTTTCCTCAAGCGCCCGGATCTCGACCCGGTAGTCGGTGTTGGTCCGGCCGTAAATGCGCGGCACATAGCCGTTCCCGGTCTCCAGCAACGCATCGGTCCCTGCAAAGGCCGCGGTCTCCTCGTCGACAGCCGGGGCTGCCGCGTCCTCAGCCTCTTCCACGACGGGCTCAACCAGCTCAGCAGCCTCTTCGAGCTCGGTGACCGGATCGGCTTCCACCTGTGCTTCCACCTGTGTTGCGATCTCGGCCGCAGGCTCGGCGGTGACCTCCGGCGTCACCGTCGCTGTTTCGTTCGAGCCGACAGCCTCGCCGGCGGCATCGGACGAGGTTGCGTTGCTGTCGTCCGCTGCCGGAGACGAGATTTCGTCCGGCACCTCCGGCACCAGTTCCAGATCGACGCGGCTGCGTTCGTTGAGCACGTACCAGATCGCGGCACCGGCGATCGCCAGGACCAGCGTTCCCAGGATGATGGCCGTCGTGGGCTGGCGCGCCTCGGAAGCCGGCACCGGGAAACTCAGCTCCGCATGGGCCAGCACACCACCGGACACGTCCTTGTAGCGACGGACAAGTTCCTCGCCGTCCAGACCCAGATAATCGCCGTAGGTCCTCAGGAAGCCTGCGACATAGGTCGGTCCCGGCAGATCGCCGAACCGGCCGTCCTCGAGTGCCTCGAGATAGACCGAACGGATGCGCAGGATGTCGGAGACCTCGCGCAGTTCCATGGCGCGACCAAGGCGCGCCTGGCGCAGATCGTCGGCGATGCGTCGGTTCGCCGTGTCGGCGTTCACATCGCGAAATGGGGTGGCCGTGGAGTCGGCGCCCGTGTCATCCGGTCCGGATTGCGTCATCTCTGTTCCAAGGTTCCGACTGTCCCGGATATCCGCAGCCGGATTGTAACAGTAACATTTGCACCCCCGCTGCGGCAAACATGCTCTGAATAGCCGTCCGTGTTGCGACTCGTTGAATCGCGGGCGATTCCCGGTTGTGTCAGGATTCGGCCGAGAGCGCCTCGGCGGCCTGGTCGACAAGTTCGGCGATAATCTCGGCGATCGGCTGCTCGCCCATCACCATGCCGACGCTCTGGCCCGCCATCAGCGAACCGTGCACGACATCACCGTCGACCACCGCGCGTCGCAGGGCGCCGGCCCAGAAATGCTCGATCTCGAGCTGGGCCTGCTTCTGGTCGAGCTCGCCGCTGTCATGCCGGGCGATGATCTCCTTCTGCTTGTCGAGAAAGTCGCGGGTCGCACGGTTGACCAGCGCACGGACCGGAATGACCGGAAAGCGCGGATCGAGCTGCACCGACGGCTGGGCATCGCGCGCATTGGCCCGCATGAAGGCCTGCTTGAAGGCGGGATGGGCGACCGATTCCGTGGCGCAGACAAACCGCGTGCCGAGCTGCACGCCGGCGGCGCCCATGCGCAGATAACTCGCGACCGCCTCGCCACGTCCGATGCCGCCGGCGACAAAGATCGGCGCATCGGCAATCTCGTGCAGGATCTCCTGGGCCAGGATGCTGGTGGAGACCGGCCCGATATGGCCACCCGCTTCCATGCCCTCGATGATGACACCGTCGACGCCGCTGCGGACCAGCCGTTTGGCGAAGGCAAGGGCCGGCGAAAAGGCGAGGACCTTCGCACCCCGCTCCTTGATGCGGCGGATCGAGGCGAGGCTCGGCAGGCCACCGGCGAGCACGACATGCCCCACGCCGTGGTCGGCACAGATGTCGATCAGGGCATCGAGTTCCGGATGCATGGTGATCAGATTGACGCCGAAGGGCGCGGATGTGCGTTCCTTGGTGGCCGCGATTTCGGTGGACAGCAGATCGGGAGTCATCGCGCCGCAGGCAAGAACGCCGAAGCCGCCGGCGTTCGAGATCGCTGCGACCAGGTTGCGCTCCGACACCCAGGTCATCGCCCCCCCCATGATGGCGTGATCCACGCCGAGCAGGCGCCGGCCCGGCATCCAAAGCGCGGCCAGTCGATCCAGCCCGTCAGTGGTCAAGACGCGTCACCCCTACTCGTCCGCATCCAGCCCATAGGCCGTGTGAAGCGCGCGCAACGCGAGCTCGAGATAGTCCTCGGAGATCAGCACGCTGATCTTGATCTCCGATGTCGAGATCAGCTGGATGTTGATGCCCTTTTCCGCGAGCGCCTCGAACATGCGGCCCGCAACGCCGGCGTGGCTGCGCATGCCGACACCGATCACCGAGACCTTCACGACCTCGGGATCGGGCTCGATCCGCTGGGCACCCAGATCGTCGTTCATGCCTTCGAGGAGCCCGACGGTCTTGTCGAGATCGCCCTTGGCGACGGTGAAGGTCATGTCGGTCGTCTCGCCGTCGAGCGAGATGTTCTGGACGATCATGTCGACATTGATATCGGCATCGGCCAGCGGACCGAACAGGGCCGCGGCGACGCCGGGCCGGTCGGGCACGCCCACCATCGTGATCTTGGCGTCGTCTCGGGAATAGGCGATGCCGCTGACAACCTGCTGTTCCAAGATTTCGTCCTCATCGACAACAAGAGTTCCGGGGGCGCCGGTGAAGGTCGAGAGAACCTGCAGCCTGACGCGGTTATTCATGGCGGTGGCGACCGAGCGCGTGTGCAGCACCTTCGCACCCTGAGACGCCATCTCGAGCATCTCTTCATAGGTGATCGTATCGAGCTTGCGGGCTCTGGCAACGACCCGCGGATCGCAGGTGAAGACCCCCTCGACGTCGGTGAAGATGTCGCAACGCTCCGCGCCCAGCGCTGCTGCCAGCACGACGGCGCTGAGGTCGGAACCGCCACGCCCGAGCGTCGCCGTGCGACCTTCCTCGGTGACGCCCTGGAAGCCCGTGACGACTGGAGTCATGCCGGCCTCGATCGCGGCCAGGAGGTTCTCCGGCCGCACCTCCCGGACCCGGGCACGGCCATGGCCATCGTCAGTGACGATCGGAACCTGCCAGCCCTGGAAGGAACGGGACGCGATACCCATGGTCTGGAGGCGCAGCGCCATAAGGCCGGAGGTCACCTGCTCGCCGCTGGCCACGACGGCGTCGTACTCGCGCCCGTCCTGACCCGTGTCGGTGGCGCGCACGAGGCTGACAAGACGGTCGGTTTCGCCGGCCATGGCCGAGACAACCACCACGATCCGGTGGCCGTCATCCACCGCACGCTTGACGTGCTCGGCTGCCTTGGTGATGCGATCAAGATCACCGACGGATGTTCCGCCAAACTTCTGAACGACAAGAGACATGGTGCCGCCTGAACCCGCTTGATGAACGTGATTCCGGGAACCGCACCTGATCTGGGGGCTTTCCGGCGCGAGGCGCACCCTGCATACTCTCGCCGCCATGGCGACGCAACAAGCTGACCGCGCGACGCCCGCTGCCGGCGGGACGGTCGACCCGGACGAAATCGAAACCTTCTCGGCGGTCGCGGACCGCTGGTGGGACCGGAACGGTCCCTTCAGGCCGCTGCATCGCCTCAATCCGATACGGCTTTCCTATCTGCGGGACAGTCTGGCCGGGCATTTCGATCGGGACACGGCCGAAGAAAGGCCGCTTTCGGGTCTTGCCATCGCCGATGTCGGCTGCGGCGGCGGGCTCATCACCGAACCTCTGGCCAGGCTCGGCGCGACAATGACCGGCATCGACGCTTCCGACGAGGCGATCGCTGTTGCACGCGCTCACGCCGGGACGTCGGGCCTCGCGATCGACTACCGCGCCTCGACCGTTGAGCAGCTCGCCGATGGCGGCACCGCATTCGACGCCGTCGTCGCCCTGGAGATCGTCGAACATGTCGCCGATCGCGCCGCGTTCATCGCGGCCTTTTGCCGCTGCGTCCGTCCGGGCGGCCTGATCATCCTGTCGACCCTGAACCGAACGGCACGCTCCTTCGCGCTCGGCATCGTCGGTGCGGAGTACGTGCTGCGCTGGGTGCCGCGCGGCACGCACACCTGGTTGAAGTTCGTGAAACCGTCGGAGCTCGCCCGTGACCTTCGTGCGTCGGGTGCCTCGGTCGAGGATGTCACGGGTCTTGTTTTCAACCCACTGAACAACCGCTGGCACCTTGGCCGCGACATCGCCGTGAACTACATGCTGCGCGCCCGACTTCCCGAAAGCGCGGGCTGAGCCGCACCAGTCTCGCAGGCGACGAACTGGCCGCCCCGCCGGGTCAGGATGCAACCTCGCCCGGCGCTTGGTGCTTGACAACCACGGCCGCATCGACCGACTTTGCCGGGGTGGGGTTATCGCTGGGAGCAGTGCGCACCCCAGCACAAGCACCCTGCCACACGCTTGTTCCCCATGCAACGGCGCATGGGGAACGGGGCGTTAAATCGTTAGTTTGATGCGCACCTCTTTGCAACGATCACTTGGGAGGCTTGCAGGCAAACAGATACTCCTTCTGAATGCAGTATTCGTCGAGACAGCGATAGCTGATCTCGATGGGTGTCCTGCCGTAGATTGTGCAGCCCCTACGCGCCTCGGGCATAATCATGGCGCGGTCATTTCCCATTGCTTGCACACGAACCGCGTCTTCGCTCACATCGCTGAGCACCGCGCTCGTCTCGCATCCCGCTATGAAAACAGTGAGAAGTAACAGACTGGCGAGTTGAAGCTTTTTCACCGCATTACCTTTTTTGGGGTTGGTTGTGAGTTATTACTCGGAGAAGCTAGCCCGCCCGGAGTAACGAACAAGATGTAACTAACAATTACTCGGGGTTATACCTTAGAATGTTGGATATCACGGTACAGGCCCTGCCCTCGCTGCCCGATCTCGTCCAGAACCCCGAGACGCCCATGGCGCTGGTGCCCTTCGGCGAGGGATTCCCGCTGGTGATCTATCGACCGCTGGGCGGCGACGATCGCGATCCG
Organism: Rhodospirillales bacterium; assembly: GCA_014323865.1. Classification (NCBI taxonomy): domain Bacteria; kingdom Pseudomonadati; phylum Pseudomonadota; class Alphaproteobacteria; order Rhodospirillales; species Rhodospirillales bacterium. Next base: position 109,756 of record JACONG010000005.1, read on the forward strand.
GCCCATGCCAGCCGATCGAGACAGGGATGTCGAAACCGACACCCTGGGCCATCGCATGCCACTCCCGCACTCAATCCGGCGGCCTGACGACGGACACAACACGACGACGGACACAACACTGCGGTAGCGATGCGACACTGTCTTCGCGGTTGCGAGAACCGGTTCAAACCGCCCGCAAATGGCTCTATCAAGACGATGCAACCAGAGGAAGGCCGCCATGGACACCAAAGCCGTCTCCGACGGTCTCGGGCTCAACGATCCCGACATCCAGCAGCAGTTCCCTGCGGGCGGCGACATGGCCGTGCGCACACCGGTCGGCCCGACCATGGACGGCAGCGCCTTCCAGTCGATGCAGGCGGCCCTCTCCCGCGCAATCGACGGGGACGGCACGGTGACCGGCGGCGAGCGCGTGCCGGAGGCCGGGTTCCCGGGTGCCTGCCGCGTCCGGCCAGCGAGCGCCGAGATGCCGCTGGCCCAGGGCATCGACTTCAACATCGGATGAGACCGGGCACCGTCATCCGGGCACCGTCATGACGACCGGGCAGATCGCGATCTGCGTCATCGTGCTCGCGGTGACCGTGCTCTTCATCCGGGGCCGCTGGCGCTACGACCTCGTGGCCTTCGGCGGGCTCATGGCGGCCGTGGCGGCGGGCCTGATCCCGGCCCGGGACGCCTTCTCGGGATTCGGCCATCCCGCTGTCATCACCGTGCTGGCGGTGCTGGTGATCTCCAGGGCGCTGGCCAACGCCGGTGCGGTCGACATGATCACCCGGTCCGTGGTGCGGGCGAGTTCGAGCCCGGCCCTTCATATCGCCGTGCTGGCAGGTGTGGCCGGCTTGCTTTCGGCCTTCATGAACAACGTGGCGGCGCTGGCTCTCCTGCTTCCGGTGGCCCTGCAATCCTGCGCCAGGGCCGAACGGTCACCCGCGATGGTCCTGATGCCCTTGAGCTTCGGCTCGATCCTGGGCGGGCTTGCGACCATGATCGGTACGCCGCCCAACGTGATCATCGCACAGTACCGGGCCGATATGGCGAGCGAGCCCTTCGGCATGTTCGATTTCACGCCGGTCGGTGCGCCCGTTGCCGTGATCGGCATTGTGTTCGTTGCGGGGATCGGCTGGCGTCTGCTGCCAGCCTCGGTGCGCAAACGCAATGTGCCGGCCGACCTCTTCGCGATCGACGACTACCTGACAGAAGCCTCGGTGTCCGAAGGCGCGGATGTCGTCGATATGCCACTCCACGAACTCGACGACCGGCTGGCTGCCAAGGACGCCCAATGCATCGCCCTGGTGCGCGGCGGCCGCCGCCTGCTGAGCTCGGCGCGCTACATCCGCATCCGCGCCGATGACGTGTTGCTGATCGAAGCCGCGCCCGAGGCAATCACCGAGGTGGTCAATGAACTCGGTGTCGAGCTGGTCGGTGCGGGCCCGGACATCACCGAGGCCTTCGATGCCGAAGATATCGCGCTGGTCGAGGCCATCGTTCCGCAGGGCTGCCGCCTGGAAGGCCACACGCCGAGCAGCCTGCGCCTGGGCAGCCGCTATGGCCTCAACCTGCTCGCGGTCTCGCGCCAGGGGCGGCCGGTGCGCGGCCGCCTGCGCTCGTTCCGGTTCGAGGCCGGCGACGTGCTGCTGATCCAGGGAGAGCGCGAACAGGTGGCCTCGTCGATCTCCAGCCTGGGCTGCCTGCCGCTCGCAGAACGGGACCTGCACCTCGGCCAGAAACGCGAGGCGCTGCCCGCCATCGGTCTCTTCGCCGCCGCCATCGCCGCCTCGGCGGCCGGTCTGGCACCGATCACCGTCAGCTTCTCGATCGCGATGCTGATGATGGTGCTGTTGCGTTATGTGCGCCTGCGTGAGCTCTACGAGACCATCGACTGGCCGGTGCTGGTGCTGCTCGGCGCGATGATCCCGCTCGGCGGCGCACTCGAGGCCAGCGGCACCACGACACTGATCGCCAACCAGCTCCTGGCTCTTCTTGCGGGCGCACCGCCCATGCTGCTTCTCACCGTGGTGCTGGTGATCACGATGACGCTGAGCGACATCATGAACAACGCGGCCACAGCCATCGTCATGGCACCCATTGCCGTCGGCATCGCCACCGCGCTCGGCGTCAGCACCGATGCCTTCCTGATGGCCGTCGCAATCGGCGCCTCCTGCGCCTTCCTGACGCCGATCGGACACCAGAACAACACGCTGATCATGGGACCAGGCGGCTACCGCTTCGGCGACTACTGGCGCATGGGCTTGCCGCTCCAGGTGATCGTCGTCGCCGTCTCGGTCGGCCTGATCGCCGTTGCCTGGCCGCTCTAGAGGTTACTCGGCAGATGTTGCGTTGAGGCAGGCAATCAGGTCGGCAGGGTCCCGGGCCTCCGCCAGGATGGGAAAACTCACGGGAAAACTCATGCGGGTGCCGGGCAGGACATCGGGCGGATTCTCGATTCACGGGCCAGGGTCCCGGCGGCCCGGACCACACCGCAGTCCACAAGCGCGTCCGAATGGTTGAAGCCTTCGGCGGTGCCCGCCCTGACGACGCGTCACGGGGCCGTGAGTTCCGGACCTTGTGATCGCAAGGATGGACGGGGCGCCCCGGATCGTCGTCTACTGGGGCAAAATCGGTTTCAGGGACGTTCGGTATGGCAGAGATACAAAGCGCGGCAGGCCTTGTGGTCCTGTTCGCCCTGGCCTGGGTGATCAGCGAAAAGCGCAGGCGGGATGCTTGGCGCATCGCGGCAGCGGGGATCGGCCTGCAGATCGTTGTGGCGCTGATCCTGCTCAAGGTCCCGGTCATCACCGACATTGTCGGCGCGATCAACGGTTTCGTCCGCGCTCTGGAGGATGCGACAAAGGCGGGCACCAGCCTGGTGTTCGGCTATCTGGGCGGCGGCGATCTCCCGTTCGACGAGCCCTACCCTGGTGCGGCCCTTGTCCTGGCCTTCCGGGCGCTCCCCATCATTCTTCTGGTAAGCGCCTTGAGCGCACTCCTGACCCACTGGCGCATCCTTCCCTGGATCGTCAAGGCCATCAGCCGGGTGTTGGAGCGCAGTTTCCGGATCGGTGGCGCGGTGAGCCTGGCGAGCGCGGCCAACATCTTCATCGGCATGGTCGAGGCACCGCTGTTCGTGCGGCCCTATCTCGCGAAGTTCAGCCGGGGCGAACTCTTCGTCCTGATGGTGACCGGCATGGCAACGATCGCCGGCACCGTGTTCGTGATCTACGCCTCGATCCTGGGCCCGGTGATCCCCGACGCGGCCAGCAATCTCCTCGTCGCCTCGGTGGTCAGTGTGCCTGCCGCAATCTCGATTGCGCTCGTCATGGTGCCAACCGATGGAGCGGCCACTGTGGGTGTCGAGCTGCCGCCGCGCGACACCGGCAGCGCCATGGAGGCGATCGTGGCCGGCACTGAGCAGGGCCTGCGCGTGCTGCTCGGCATCGTCTCGATGCTGGTGGTCTTCGTCGCCCTGGTCCACCTGGTCAACATGGGGCTCGGACTGTTGCCGGATGTCGCGGGCTCCGCGATCACGCTGCAACGCATGCTGGGCACCCTGTTGATGCCGATCTGCTGGCTCATGGGCATCCCTTGGGCCGAGTGCGCCGAGGCCGGCCGGTTGCTGGCGACCAGGATCGTACTCAACGAGTTCATCGCCTATCTCGACCTCGCCGGTCTCGCCGATGGCGCGCTGAGCGAGCGCAGCCGGCTGATCATGACCTATGCGCTGTGCGGCTTCGCGAACTTTGGCAGTCTGGGCATCATGATCGGCGGGCTCGCGGTCGTCGTACCGGAACGCAAGGCGGACCTGCTCGACCTCGGGCTGAAGAGCATCGTGGCGGGCTCGCTTGCCACCTGCTGCACGGGCTGCATCATCGGGATTCTGGGATAAATCCTGTGACGCCGCAGGAATGCCGCATGGCGGCCCCAGGGTTGCCGGCGTCCCGCCGTTCCATGCGTTACATGTGCATTACATGGAGGCGGAAGACCACTTCGGATCGGCACATATGGGCCGCGTTCCCGCTGCACTGATCGCACTCTTTCTCGCAATCGCGGCCATAGCCCGGAACACCGACGAACCGCCCTGTCTCCGGGACGAGGGGACGGAGCTTCTCCACGAGCAGGATGCGCCGCGGTTCCGCGTGACCCTCAACCTGATGATTTGGAGACACTCTACAACTGGCCGATGAACCAGCTTGAGAACGCGGCGGGCGAACTGGTCTGGCAGGGCCAGATCGACGTTGCGGGCGAGGAAGAACAGCGCGTCCGAACGGCCATCCCCATCGCCCAGACGATCGGCGCGCTCGAACCCGGACTCTACGCGCAAGATTACATGCGCATGCACCGTGACACAGGCCGCGACCGGTTGCAACGGCGGAACGGAACCGCACGATCGTCAGAGTCTGACCGGTCTGAAACGCCGCTCCAGCGCCCCCCGAAACACCCCTGAACCCCCTGATCCATCACGTATCGTCACGCCTCATCACGCATAGTCACGATTCACGAAGACCTTACTGTCCCCCACAAAGTGATTGACAACATCCTGGCCGCAGCGTAGATACTTCGGATACTTGACGTCGCCGCAAGCTTTCTTCATCAGAGCTCGGCAGGATGTCATATTACGCCTCGCACGAGCCGTTGCACCTCGCACTGGAACCCGGGGGACCATTATGAAAAAACTGCTACTTACCGCATTCATCCTTCTAGCCAGCGCCAACATCGCAATGGCTCAAGAGGTAAGCGCGACAGATCTTTCGCACTACGAATTATTCGAAGAAGGTGAGACTTTTAAAACCCTCGACCACCTGCAAGCAATGGAAGAGGCCTACGAGGCACTTTTAATCGAAGGAAACTGTGGTGCTGCTATCCCTGCGATCGTCGAGTTTTATGAAGCTGCAAACAGGCTCTCGAATCTGATAAGGCGAGGCATTGATCCGTTTTATGACGCTAGCAGGGATGAGAGGAGTGGGGTGGATGTTTCAGGTTTAGTAGCAGCGGAAAAAACATCCAACGATCTGATTGAACAACGAAACCGGGCGTGGGTGGAAGAGGCCAAATGCCTTTTGTCTGAGGGGAAGAAACAAGCCGGTATTATCCGACTCTATCGCGCACTCGATTACATCAGTACTCGTGAACGAGAGCTATGGGAGGAAGCGCGAAGACTGCTTTGGGCAGAAGTAGGGTATAACGCGGAAAATTAGGAGCGTAGGGCACGAAAATCGCCTCAGGTGGATGAGGTTGTCCGTACCTCAACACCGCTTTCAGATAGGTTCGCAAGGAAGGGGACATTGCGGGCGAGACGATCAGGCCGGCATCGATCGGGCGGCCGCCGAAATCGTGGACCTCGGCCAGCCCCAGATCGTCCCGGTAGGGCAGGTTGGGCGGATATCGGCCTCGAGGTTCGGTGCCTGCCCGGCGATGGGTGCGGCATCCATGTCGGGATTGACGAACACCAGGTTCGCCACGGTCTCGACCTGAACATGCGGCAGACCGAAATCAGCCTTGTCGAACCCCTTCACATTCTCGCAGTTGCGTGTGGTGCGAAGGCTGCCGTCCATCCCGTAGGCCCAGGCGTGATAAGGACAGGTGATGAGCGCCTTGACGTTGCCCGAACCCTCCAGGAGCTGGTGCGCCCGGTGCTGGCAAACGTTGTGGAAACCGCGGAGTTCGCCTTCACGGCCGCGCACCACATAGACGGGCTGACCGACGACATCGGCGGTCATGTAGCCGCCCGGGTTGGCGACCTGGCTGGCATGGCAGACATAGGTCCACGAGCGATGGAAGATCTTCGCCTTCTCCAGCTCGAAGACCTCGGGATCAGTGTAGTAGCGGGACGGAAGCGTGTTAGGAGAGTTCGGGATCTTCCGAGAGCGGACATCCGAAATCGATCTTCAGAACATGGCCGCTAGCCACCGCAAACCTCCTGTGAATCGAGAGGACAAGTCTGGCGCCGGTCGCGTCAGCCGGGCAATCTTGCTGCGAAACGCAGCCTGACGTAGTCAGCGATCCAGTTGCCGTCTTCATCGCACAGGCTGTGACGCAGCAGAGCGACCGTTTCGTCCCGCACGGCCGTGCGATCATCGTGGCTCACAGCGGCGTAGAACGGATTTGCAAAGGTATCGAGCCAGCCTGCCATGCCGGTCGGCAGCGGCGTGAGGCGCGGAATGAGCTCGATCGAGTCAACAGCAAACCCCGCTGCTTCCAGACGGCGGCTGTACTCCGCCGGTGTCGGGTAAAACCAGGGTTGAATACCCTCGACATCGACACCCCGACGCACCAGCACCGCAGCAAGGGCGGTCACGACGGCCGCCACGTTACCGAAGCCGCCGAATTCGCCCACGAACCGGCCGCCGGGCCGAAGTGCGCGGGCCACACCGGCGAGCACGCCATCGGCGTCAGGCACCCAGTGCAACACGGCGTTCGAGAAGACGGCGTCGAACTCGGCAGCGAAGGTCAGCTTTGTCGCGTCCATGACCTGCGCATCAATGCCGAGACCGCAGGCGGCCGTGACCATATCCTGCGAACGGTCGACACCGACGACCTCACAGCCGAAACCGATGAGCTCACGCGTCAGCGTGCCGTTGCCACAGCCGAGATCGAGAATGCGCTCGCCGCACCTGGGTGCCAGTAGATCCAGGACAGGACGGCCCAGGACCGGAACGAAGCCAGCATTGCTCTGATAACCCTCGACGTTCCACGATTGATTTTCACTCACGGCTGTCGCTCCTCATCTTCCGGGCGCCTATCATCGGTCCCGCCCTGCGACAAGGGAGTTCATCATGCCTAAGGCCATGATCACGACCCTGCAGCCCGACGCCATCGAAGCGGGTGCGAAGGTGCTGCGCTCGGGTGGCAATGCTGTCGACGCCGCGCTGACCTGCGCCTTCGTGCAGACCGTTGTCGATCCCATGATGTGCGGAATCGCGGGCTTCGGTGCGATGCTGGTCTGCATGCACGGGCGAGGCACGCACAAGATCATCGACTTTCACGGTCGCGTGCCAGCGGCGGCCACCCCCGACATGTGGCAGGACCGAAGCCTGGGCGAGACCGAGGACGGCTTCGGTTTCCTGCTGGAAGACGCCGTCAACGACCTCGGCCCGGGTTCGGCTTTGCCCGCGAATACGACATCGAACGAAAGTGGCGTGAGACCCGGCTTTACCGCACCGATCTCAACCAACCTGATCCTGGGCTACCTGGCCGAGCACGTGCCCGGTCTGCAGAGAAGTTACTGAAACAGACCGGACGACGGCCGGAGGTCGCCGCCTGGTCTGTTTCGATGGATCAGACGAATTCGATACCTGCGTCCGTCATGGGCAGCGTCGTGACCCAAGTGCCCGTGGCCGCGGCAATCGCGTTGGCGAGCGCCGGACCGGCAGGCGGCGTGCCGGGTTCACCCACACCTGTCGGCGGCTCGGCCGACGGCATGATATGGACCTCGATAACGGGCATGTCGTCTATACGCAGCGGCTCGTAGTCCGGGAAGTTCCACTGATCGACCTCGCCGGACGTGAGCGTGATCTTGTTGCGCATGACGGCACCAAGGCCGTAACCGATGCCGCCTTCCATCTGCGCCCGGACGACATCCGGGTTGACGGCAACCCCGCAGTCGACCGCACAGACCACACGCTCGATCTTGATGCGACCGTCGTGAACACTGACCTCGGCGATCTCCGCGACGTAGCTCTCGAACGACTTGTGGACCGCAACGCCCTGGAAGCGGCCGGCAGCCGGACTGCCCCAGCCAGCATGCCCGGCGGCAAGACCGAGCACACCCGCCAGCCGTTGCTGGTCCCTGGTGCCGTCCGCCAGGAGCTTCAGCCGGAACTCCACGGGGTCGCGGCCGGTCTCGGCGGCAATCCGGTCGATCAGCGTTTCCATCACATAGGCATTCTGGGTGTGTCCCACTGAACGCCACCACAGCACGGGAACCTCGGACTGTGCATCGGTCAGGCCGACCGCGAGAGTCGGAAGGGCGTAGTGCGTATCGGCCAGACCTTCGATCGAGATGTGATCGACGCCATCGCGAACCAAGAACTGTTCAAACACCGTGCCCTTGAGGATCGACTTCACGGCGATCCGATGGTCCCAGCCGGCGATGGTGCCGTCCGTGACACCGATGCGGGCATGGTGAGCCGCCATCGGGCGATAGTAGCCGCCCTTGATATCGTCCTCGCGTGTCCACACCAGCTTCACCGGCGTCGTACCGCCCAAGAGCGCGAATGCCAGCGCCGCCTCGACCTGGTAGTCCGACGTCGGCGTGGCCCGCCGTCCGAACGAGCCACCGGCGAAGACGGTGACGACCTCGACATTGTCCTGATCGAGGCCCAGAACATGGGCCAGTGTCGGCTTGATCCCACCGGGCATCTGACAACCGTCATGGATGCGCACGCCGTTCTCGGTTGGCTCAATGACGCAGTTGAGCGGCTCCATCGGCGCATGGGCGAGGAACGGGAAGCTGTAGGAGGCCTCGATCACGCCGTCGGCCTCACCAATCGCCGCATCAACGTCGGCGGTCGTGATCCCGGCTCGAACCTGATACTCGGGCTCGGCAAGCAGCGCCGTGTGATACGCCGCGAGCTCGTCGGTCGAGCGATTCTCGGCGGCCGATAAATCCCACTCGACCGTGATCATCTCGCGGGCCTGGATCGCGGCCCATGTGTGCTCCGCGTAGACCGCGACACCGCGTCCCTCGGGCAGCGCCTTTGCCTCGATGAAGCCCGGCATACCGTCGGCACCGGACGCATCGAAGGACACCAGCCTGCCGCCGAAGCGCGGCGCACGCAGGATTGTTACATAGACCATGCCGTCGATCGTGACATCGATCGCGAAAGTCGCCGTGCCGTCGGTCTTCGAGGCCGAGTCCTTGCGCGACAGGTCCTCGCGTCCGATCAAGCGGAACTGCGAGGGATCCTTGACGGCGGGATTCTGGGGTGGGGTCAGCGTGCTGGCGAGCTTGACCATCTCGCCGAAGTCGGCGCTGATGTCGCCGGACCTGATGATGCCGCGCTCGACCGAGATCGAGGAGGCCGGCACGCTCCAGGTCCGGGCGGCCGCTTCGACCAGAAGGTGACGCGCCGCCGCACCGGCCTGCCGGTACTGCATGTAGCTGTTGGCGATCGCAGTCGACCCGCCGGTACCCTGCATGCCGTAGAACAGATTCTTGTAACGGACGTCATCAGCCGGCGCGAAATCGATCGCGATCTTGTCCCAATCGGCGTCGAGCTCTTCGGCGACAAGCGTGGTCAGGCCGGTCGAGGTGCCCTGGCCCATCTCGAAGTGCTTGAGAACGACCTCGACGGTGCCGTCGCCGCTGATCCGGACGAAGGGATTGATCTCGGCCCGGGTATCGCCGGCGGCGAGGGCACCGTCACTGCGCAGGCCGACGACCATCATGGAGGCCGCAGCTGCGGTGCCGCCCAGGAAGGCGCGTCGTGATGTCTGGAGAGTCATGTTCAGGCCTCCATGATGTCAGCGGCGCGGTGGATCGCTGCGCGGATGCGGACATAGGTCGCACAGCGACAGGCGTTGCCTGCCATCGCCGCATCAATGTCGTCGTCTGTGGGCTTCGGGTTGTTCGCCAGAAGATCAATCGCCTGCATGATCTGGCCCGACTGGCAGTAACCGCACTGCACCACATCCAGCTCGCGCCAGGCAGCTCGCACGGCCTCGGAGGCCTTGCCGGCGGCCCCTTCGATCGTCGTGACCTCGGCCCCTTCGACGTCCTCGACCCAGAGCGAACAGGAGCGCATCGGGAAGCCGTCGACATGCACGGTGCAGGCGCCGCAGGAGGCGACCCCGCACCCGAACTTGGTACCGGTGAGCCCGAGCTCGTCGCGCAGAACCCACAACAACGGCGTGCCATACGGTGCATTGACCGTCACGGGCTCGCCGTTGACATTCAGGTTGATGGCCATGATGTGTCCCTCGTTGTTCGGCGGAAACGGACCATGAGATGTTGTGAACTACACCGTATAGTAACCACATGGAACGAGAGGAGTAAACTCACAAGTTTACGACCTGTTTCTTTCTGGATACGGTCCGGCTGCGGTGGAGGATCAAATGAGCCTGATCGAAGGCAAACACGCACAGATCATCGAGGCTGCGGTGACCGAGTTCACCGAGCACGGCTTCCGGGGCACCAGCATGGACCGTGTCGCCGCGCGCGCCGATGTCTCCAAACGCACAGTCTACAACCACTTCGAATCCAAGGAGGGCCTGTTCCGCGCGATCCTCGAGATTTTGTCGACCGAGGTGAACCAGGTGCTCGACATCACCTACGACCCTTCGCGACCCGTGCGCGATCAGTTGCTCGATCTCGGCGGCGCCGAAGGGGGCCTGCTGACCAACCCGGATTTCATGCGCCTTGCTCGCCTGGTGATGGGCGAGACCATGCGCGATCCGGCGCTGGCCGCGGAAATGAATGCCAGGATGATGCACATCACGGTGTTCAACGCGTTCATGACCGCCGCCAGGGACGACGGCACGCTGGCCATCGACGACATTCCGCGTGCCACGGAGCAGTTCCTGGGCCTGATCAAATCCCAGGCCTTCTGGCCGATGATCTACTCGGGCCAGGTCGTCACGCCCGACGAGATGGACCGCATCATCAGGACCAGCGTCGACATGTTCCTGGGGGAATACGGCACCCCGTAGCCGATCGGCTCAGTCGGCGAGCCGGCAGGTCAACTGCCCGTCGGCACCCGGCGGCAGATCGAAGCCAGGCATCTCCGGACTCAACCGCGTCAGCGCCACGCCATCGAGGGCCGCACTGACCAGCCTCTCTGGTGCCACATCCGGAAACGCGATGCGCGATGCCTGTTCCTGCGGCGGCAGTATGACGCCCCGGTGGTCCGGTGAGAGGTCGAGGTGGGTCAGGCGACCCCATGGCCGTGGTCTCCATCGGTCAAACATCGTCGCGTGCTGGTTGCGGTCCAGCCCTGCCAGGGGTTCATATCGCTGATCTCGGCGACGGCGACCGCTGCCATTGAGCGCCCCCCAGTGCAGAAGAAGTCGGTAACAGGCTGGTCGGCGGCACGGCCCGTCGTGGCGGAAAAGTTCTCACCGCAGATGCGCTCGTCGCACGAGTTCTGCATGAAGAGCGCATGGCCGCGCTCGACAAGGTCCGTCGCCACCGATGTCGAAGCCGTAGCGGCGCAGGGCCATGTGGACAACGAAGTTGAGCGGCTGCCAGACGCGCCCGCGCCAATATCGGATGCAGAGCGGACGCGGCCTTTGTCACGCAGCGGTCCAGGCGGCGATCACCTCATCGGTCGTGCCGATCTCGATCTGGTCCTCGAAACGCCGATAGATGTGCGCCATGGTCGCTTCGTGCGACGCCGGGTTCGAGCCGTGACAGGCGTCCGACACGACGACGACCCGATAGCCGCGGTCCATCGCCGACATGACCGTTGCAAGCACGCAGACGTCGGTTTCGACACCGGTACAGACAACGGTGGCGCAACCCATCTCATCAAGTGTCGCGCAAAACGCCGGGCTCCGGAACGCCGAATAAGTCGGCTTGTCGGCCACGCGGGCGGGCGGAATGACATGGCGGAACGCCGCCATGACATCGATGATCGCGGGGTCCATCCCGGACGTCGTGACCGATGACCAGCGGCGGTAGTAGCCCTTCCAGTGGCCTTTGGCGTCCTCGGGTCTCTCGGGTGTCGTGAAGCGGGTGAAGACCGTGCGGTCGGGCCGGTGCTCGGCAAGCCTGAGGATGTTCGGCACGATCCCGGGAATCGACGGCGTGTGCCAGGCCGTATCGCCGGCGAAGAGATCCTGCATGTCGACACAAACGTGAACGGCATCGGCGCCGATCGGATTGACCTCCTGCATCAGTCCTCCACGACAACCGTGTGCGCGGGCGACCAATCAACGACAACCTCGTCGCCCGGCTCCATCATGCTTTCGCCGGCGTTCTGCCGGAACGTGCGAATGGGCCCGGCAGCCGTATCGACGATGTAAGTCACGCTGGTGCCAGAGAAGACCCGTTGCTTCACCGTGCCCGCAATCCGGTTGCCGTCCTGCGGGCTGCCAGGCCTGGCAAGACGCATCTTTTCCGGGCGCACCGCCAGGGTGGCCGGCCCCCCCTGCAACGCGGATGTCGTCGCGACCGGGCCGACACCGTCGACGATCACGCCGGAGCCCTCGACGGGTCCGCTGAGAAAGTTGGCGTCGCCCAGGAAGCTCGCCGCGAAGCGGGTCCGGGGATGCTCGTAGATCTCGCCCGGAGCGCCGACCTGAACGAACTGACCCTCGTTGATGATGGCGATGCGATCGCTCAGCGTGAGCGCTTCCTCCTGATCGTGCGTCACGAAGATCGCCGTGATTCCCACCGCGCGCTGGATTTGCCTGAGCTCGATCTGCATCGCCTGGCGCAGGCGCTTGTCGAGTGCGCCGAGGGGTTCATCAAGCAGCAGAACACGCGGTTCGGTCACCAGAGCCCTGGCAAGCGCAACACGCTGCTGCTGACCGCCCGAGAGCTGGCGCGGCTTGCGCTGATCGAGGCCGGAGAGCTGCACAAGGTCGAGAAGGTTGTGGACCTTCTCACGCGCCTCGGCTTTCGACGTGCGACGAACCGAGAGCCCAAAGGCCACGTTGTCGAACACGGTCATGTGCGGGAACAGCGCATAGTTCTGGAACACCATGCCCAGATTGCGCTTGTGGGCCGGGATGTGGGCGACATCGGTGCCATCGATCAGGATTTCGCCCTCTTCGGGCTCCACGAACCCGGCGATGGCGCGCAACAGTGTGGTCTTGCCGCTGCCGCTGGGCCCCAGGAGCGCAAAGAACGCCCCGTCGGGGAAGTCGAGCGACACGTTGCGCAGCGCCAGAACATCGCCGTAGCGCTTCGTGACGTTGCGGGCGGAGACGGCACTCATCGTTCACCTCCGAACTTCGAGAGCCGCGCGAAGATCAGCAGCACGGTCATCGAGACCACGATCATGATGGTCGAAATCGCATTCACCTCCGGCGTGAATCCCTTGCGTATGGCCGAGAAGATCTCCACCGGCAGCACCGGGACACCCGGTGGCGCGAGGAAGTAGGAGATCACGAACTGGTCGAACGATACCGCAAAGGCGAAGAGCGAGGCGGCGACGATGCCCGGCGCCATGACCGGCACCGAGACCCGCAGGAAGGTCTGCAACGGTGTTGCGCCCAGGCTTGCAGCGGCCTCCTCAAGCTCCGGACCGAAGCTCGCCAGCCGTGCGCCGACGACGATGATGACATAGGGCAGCGACAACGCCACGTGACCCAGCAGCATGGCGTGGAGGCCGCGCCCGATTCCGGTCCAGAAGAACATCACCAGCATCGCCGTGCCGATGATCAGCCAGGGGATGGTGATCGGCGGGAACAGCAGAAGCTGCATGATCGTCCTGCCGCGGAAGGTGAAGCGCCCGAAGGCGAAGGCCGCCATGGTGCCCAGCGTCGTCGCAATCACGGTGTTGGCGAGCGCGATCATCACCGAGTTGAAGCTGGCGTCGAGCAGCCGATCGTTGCTCGCCAGATCCTCGTACCAGCGTGTCGTGAAAGCAAACGGCAGCTCGTAGTGGACCGAGTCGTTGAAGCCCATCAGGGCGAGCACGAAGATCGGCGTGTAGAGGAAGATCAGCACCAGCGCCAGGAACACCCGGCCCGCACCGTCGCCGATCCGGCGCATGACACGATGGCCGCTCATGTCGTCCTCATGTGCCGGCGCAGGACGGGTGCGGAGAGCGCGAGGATCAGGAGCACGATCGCGAGCAGGATGAACGAGAGTGCGCCACCAAGCGGCCAGTTCGAGACCACGGTGAACTGTTCCTCGATCACCGTGCCGATCATCGCACCCTTCGGGCCGCCCAGCAGGCGCGGCTCGAAGAAGGAGCCGATCACCGGGACGAAGATCAGCACCGACCCCGCTGCGATCCCGGGAATGGCCAGCGGCAGAACGATCCGCCAGATCACCGTGTGCGCCCGCGCACCGAGACTCCGGGCCGCCTCGATCACCGAGTCGTCAATCGCCTGGAGCGAGAGGTAGCAGGTGAGAATCATGTAGGGCAGGTACGAATGCACCAGCCCGACGATGATGGCTTCGTAGCTGTCGGTCAGGTCGATCCTGGGCAGCCCGGGCAGGATCAGATGCACAGCCCAGTCGAGCGCACCGTCGGGCCGCAGGACGATGGTCCAGGAGAACACACGCACCAATGCGTTCGACCAGAACGGCAACACGACCAGCAGGAAGAGCGCCTCGCGCCAGCGTCCCTCGATCCGTCTGGCCAGCACATAGGCCGCGGGGAAGCCTACAAGCGCGCAGATCGCCGTGACGTGAAAACCCATTTCCAGGGAACGCCAGGTCAGCGTCTGCAGGTAGTCCTTCCCGAAGAACTCCCGGTAGTTCCCAAGCGTCCAGAAACGCTCGGCCGTGCCGAACGGCCCCCGCGTCTGGAAGCTGAAATAGAGCATGGCCGAGAGCGGCAGGAAGATCGTGACGGTCAGCCACAGATAGGCCGGCGCCGTCAGCCCCGCGATCGCCCATCGCCTGCGCGCCTCAACCCGCATGGCATTCCGCTCGCACCAGCCTGGCAGACAACGCCCCGCTGCCGGCGGTCCGGCGGCGGAGCGTGAAGCCGTTCATCCGATCACTCGGCGTAGTAGGCCTTGGTCTCCGACCAGATTTCCAGGAAGGTCTCGCGCGTCCTGTCCGACAGCGGAGCCATGAACTGAAGATTGGCGGTGGCCGCCGGATTGCCGAGAATCCGGCGGTTGAATGCCGTCACCGGAAGGGCATTCATCACGGCCGCATTGGCGGACGCCGGCGCACCGGCCTCCGTATCCCAGCGCAGATAGTGGTAGCTGCTCACCATGAAGTCGATGAACTGCAGAGCGCCCTCGGGATTGGGCGCGTCGGCCGCGAGCGACAGGCCGTCAAGCCAGGCGATCGCGCCCTCGGCGGGGATCAGGTAGCCGACCGGCAGACCGAACGCCTTGGCGCTGCGCGAGGCCGAACCCGACCAGTAGACCGAGACATCGAAGCTGTCGGCGGCGAACTCCTTGTTCCACTCGTCTTCCGACGACCAGAAGGTCTTGATCTGGGGCTTGAGCGCCCGGAGCTTCTCGCGGATGGCATCGAGATCCTGCGGGTTGTTCATGTTCTGGCCGGTCGCCAGCGCGGCGAGGTAGACGTTCTCGACCGCGTCGTCGCGCAGGGCGATGTTCCCGGCATAGGCGGGATCCCAGAGGATATCGATCGTGCCCGTGGGCTCGACCTCCTCGTCGTCGTAGGCGATCGAGGTCAGGCCCCAGGTCCAGGCCACGCCGTAGAGATTGCCGCTGAGCCTGAACTCGGCCGCATCGCGCAGGCCCGGCGCCAGATCGGCGAAGTTGGAGATCGCGGCGGGGTCGATCGGCTGGATCAGGCCTTCGTCCGCAGCCTGCTGCGTGTAGGCGCTGTTGATCAGCACAACGTCATAGGCACCCGGATTGGTGCGCAGCTTGGTGAGCATCTCCTGCTCGGAGTTGAAGTGGTCGTGCACCACCGTGTTGCCGGTGTCCTGCTCGAAGAACGCAACGGCCCAAGCCTCGTCCGTGCCGTAGCCCTGCCAGTTGAGCACCCGAACCTCGGCGGCGGCGGCCTGGCCTGCGACGAGCGTCGCTGCCAGCGCGGCGGACGCAAAAAAGCCGGTCTTGCGCATGAAACTTTCTCCCCATGGGTCCTGTCCGGACACACGACGGCGTTCCGGTTGGCAGAACGCTGGCATGGCCCCCCGCCTTGAGTCAACGCGACGGCGCGGCGTTCCCGGCCCCGCGGGAAGGCCATAAGCCGAACCTCCACGAGGGGGCTGGAGCCTATCCCGTTCGGAGCGAACCGATCCGAACGGGTGACGATGCCCTGAGTCTTTGGATGCAGAGCGGAACTGCTCCGATACCCCTCCAAAACGATGCTCATGGACAATCGCTCTCCGCCGGACCACGGTCCGCAAGCGGTCAAGACGCCGGCTTCAATCGCCACACGTCGTCCTCGCCCTTCTCGAACGGCCAAACCAGGCCCTCCGGCAGGCTCTCCGGCGGCGGCGAGGGCCGGGCGCTGCGCAGCTCCTCCTTCGTCAGACCGGTCACGCCGGAGAGGGTCGCTTTGGTGAGATCCGCTCCACCGAGGTGCGGGCCGGAGAGGTTCGCGCCGTAGAGGTTCGCGCCGTAGAGGTTCGCGCCGGAGAGGTCCGCGTCGGTGAGGTTCGCGCCTAAGAGGTCCGCGCCGGAGAGGTTCGCGTCGGTGAGGTTCGCGCCGGAGAGGTTCGCGTCTCTAAGGTCCGCGCGGGAGAGGTCCGCGCGGGAGAGGTCCGCGCGGGAGAGGTCCGCGCGGGAGAGGTCCGCGTCTCTAAGGTTTGCGCCTCTAAGGTTTGCGCCTCTAAGGTCCGCGCGGGAGAGGTCCGCGTCTCTAAGGTTTGCGCCTCTAAGGTTTGCGCCTCTAAGGTCCGCGCCTCTAAGGTCCGCGCCGGAGAGGTCCGCGCCGGAGAGGTCCGCGCCGGAGAGGTCCGCGCCGGAGAGGTCCGCGCCGGAGAGGTGCGTGCCAGAAAGATCGGGCTTCCAGGAAACTTCGATACCAGTCAATCTGCCTTGATCGGACAGAAGCCTTCGGCATTTCCCCACCGCCCTTGCCGCCGCTTTGACATCCGTCGGGCACCGTTGTTCCGCGTGTTTCGAGACTGTTGCATCGTCGGCGCTATCGACCGCCTTTGCCGCCGCGGGCTCGGTCGGGTGCTTTACGAACGCGCAAAGCAGCTGCATGATCTGAACGTGATAGTTTTTGGGGTGTTCTCGAGCCAGCCGCTCCAGTGCGTAGATGCCGCCCATGCGAGTGGCCGGCGTGGCACTGCCCAGCATGTCCGCGCCCTTCTGGTAGCGCTCGTTCCGAAGGCCGCGCTCGGAGGTTTCCGCCTGTCTGTGAGCGACGACACTCCGCAATACGGCCAGCGGCAGGCCGATGAAAGCCGCAAGGAGGGCTCCAAGCGCTAGCGCCAGGTTGCGCAGGGTCTCGCTGTTGGATGGGGTTTTTTCATGTGCCCAACCCCACAACCAGTGTGCCGAACCCCACAACCAGTCCCAGTACCACACCACCAGAATGACCAGCACCACCGACAGAAACAGTGCCACAAAAGACCACTTGAGCCATACCTGCAGCCGACGCCAACCGCCCCAGCCCTGAAGCTTGCCCCAAAGGTTCCGAAGTCTCGTCATCCTGTCACCGTCCCTCTCCACCGGACCGTGATCCGCTGCACAAGGCGCGACCGGCAAGCCCCTTGCGAAGACCATCTCCCGAAGGCTCAGGGGCCGGACGGGGACCGGAGTGCGGGAACACGCCGAACCGAGCCCCGAACCGTGAGAGCGGCCTGCCACGAACGAGACCGGTCAAGCGCCGGCCGTCCCGCCGCATCGCACGAGGCGGGGCCAGAATCCATGGGAAACGCCCCTCTTGTCCATACCTGAAACCGAAGGTGGGGGCTTCGCCCCCCTGAAGGCCGGCGCGCCTCTCGCGCCCTGAATCGGCGGCAAACGCGGCATGGTCAAGCGCATCGAAGCCGCAGGATTGAGCGTCATCCTGACCCTGCCGTTCGGGCGCGGCTCCATCCGCACCGGTCGACCGATGCCGTCTGCTATCTGCTCGACGACAGCGGCCGATCGATCAGCGGTGCCGTGATGACCGTGACGGGAGGACTGCTCAGGGGGCGTTGAATCGCTTCTGTTCGATCAGGACTTGCCGGTTGACTCACCTGGGACAAACACAACGCGCCGCGTCCGTTTGCCTCTGAACTCATCCATGTCCAAGTCAACCAACAGGTATGAGTAGATCTTTGCCGAGTCCACATCGGCCTTGTCGGGATTGTCCCACCCGAGATCCGAATGGAGATCCTTCGTCATAATGTACCCGAATCGCTTCAACCTCTCGTCTGCAAGCCTCCTGATTTCGTCATAACTATGGAGCTTTCCGTGGACCTTCCCAACGGAACGAACTGCCTTTTCGAATTGTTCTCGCGTGGTGTTTCGGTCCCGGTAGTTGTTCGAGAACACGAAGTCCTCACCCTCAATTTGAATCGGTTCTCTCATTTGATCTGTTCTCCCAGGGGGCTCGACATGCTTCCCTCCGATATCATATCGCGATTTTGTCTGCGATATCATGATTCATACCAATCGGCATCGACGGTGACCACACCCTCGCGGTCGCCATATAGATGACACGGTGGAACGATCGGCCCTACATCACCCGCACGAACCGCATGGCGTCATAGACAGCGGCGTGGATGTTGCGGCTTTCAACGGCGTCGCCCAGGCGGAAGAGCTGGAAGCGGCCGTCCGGGTTGGTCTCCAGCGTCTGCGACCGGAAGGCGATCAGGGCGTCATAGTCGACCGCACCCAGGTTGACCGACTGCGGCCTGAGCGCAAAGTAGAGGTCGTCGAGCGGCAGGGTGGCGTGTTCGACAACGACCTGGTCGACCAGACGTTCGCCCACCGTGCTTTCGGTGAACGCGCTGTAGAGCGTGGCGCGCAGCTTGTTGCCTTCACGGGTGACGTGGCTGACGCGCGTGTTGATCGTGATCGTGACGCCGTGGGTCTGGAAGAACTCGGCATAGGGCGCATGGGTCAGCGCGCCGAGTTCCGGAGCGAAGGTGCGTTCGGGCGAGATGATCTCGACCCTGGCACCCGACTTTGCCGCGAGCCAGGCGGCCTGCATGCCCGGCTGGTGGCCGTTGTCGTCGAACACCAGAACGTCCCCGGCAGGCGCGACATCGCCCGAGAGCAGGTCCCAGGAACTGATGGCGAGGTCGGCACCCTCCTCCAGAATCTCCTTGTTGGGCAGGCCACCGGTGCAGATCAGGACCACATCGGGCTGCTCGGCCAGAACGTCATCAGCCTCGGCATAGGTGTTGCAGCGCATGTCGACGCCGAGCTTCTCGAGCCGGGCGGCGCGCCAGTCGACCACACCGATGATGTCCTTGCGGTTCTCGGTGCGGGCGGCGAGCCGGACCTGGCCGCCGGGCCGGTCGGCCGCCTCGAAGACGGTCACGTCGTGGCCACGCTCGCCGGCGACCCGCGCCGCTTCGAGACCCGCCGGGCCGGCACCGACGACGACAATCTTCCTCGTCGGCCCGTCGCTCGGCGTCACAAGCTGCGGCATCTCGGCCTCGCGACCGGTCGCGGGGTTGTGGACGCAGAGCGCGCCGGTGCCTGCGTAGACACTTTCGAGGCAATAGGTCGCGCCGACGCAGGGGCGGATCTCCTCCTCCCGGCCCGCGGCGATCTTGTTGACGATGTGGGGGTCGGCGATGTGCGCGCGCGTCATGCCGACCATGTCGAGCTTGCCCTCGGCGACGGCATGCCGGGCGGTCGCGACATCGGCGATCCTGTTGGCGTGGAAGATCGGGAACCTCGTATCGGCCTTGACCTCGCCCGCGAAGTCGAGATGGGGCGACAAACGCATGCCGGCGACGGGAATGATGTCGGTCAGCGAACGGTCGTGGTCGATGTGGCCCTTGATCACGTTGATGAAGTCGATCTTGCCGGAGTCGATGAAGCGCCGGGCGATCTCCAGGCCTTCATGACGGTCGAAACCCTTCTGCCAGTTCTCGTCGAGCGACATGCGTGTGCCGACGATGAAGTCCGGGCCGACGTTGGCCCGCACGCTCTCCATCACGGCCAGAGCGAACCTGATACGGTTCTCCAGGCTGCCGCCCCATTCGTCGTCGCGCCTGTTGGTGGCGGGCGAGAAGAACTGGTCCATCAGGTGGCCGTAGGACTCGAACTCGATGCCGTCCATGCCCGCTTCCTTCATGCGGGCCGCGGCGGTGCCGTAGTCGGCGATGACACGCTCGATGTCCCAGTCTTCCATCTCCTTCGGGAAGGCGCGATGGGCCGGCTCGCGCACCATCGAGGGTGCCAGCGTGGGCAGCCAGGCCTCCTTGTTCCAGTTGGTGCGGCGGCCGAGGTGGGTGATCTGGATCATCACCGCCGCGCCATGCTCGTGGCAGGCGTCGGTCAGGCGCCGGAGCGGGGCGACGATCTCGTCCTTCCAGGCCTGCATGTTCATGAAAGCCTGTGCCGAGTCCCGGGAGACCACGGTGGAGCCCGCGATCATGGTCATCGCGATGCCGCCCTTCGCCTTCTCCTCGTGGTAACGGATGTAGCGCTCGCCGGGCAGCCCGTCCTCGGTGTAGCCCGGCTCATGCGCGGTCGACATGATCCTGTTCCTCAGCGTCAGGTGCTTGAGACGATAGGGCTGCAGCAGCGGATCGGTGGCCGGATCGTACATGGAAACCTGTCCTTCCAGAGACGGCGGCAAGACTCGCCCGCCCGCCCGTGGATTGCAAGGCGGTGCCGTGCCAAGGCGCGGCGCGTCGTGATAGGAAGGGCGGTCTTGCCATAGGGGACGAGCCAAAGGGTACGACGATGACCGAGGCAACGACCGTCAACATCCTTCCGCGTGACGACAACACCAACGGCTGGAGCCGCATCCTGCCCGCACGCACGCCCAAGCCGTCGCTCAAGGGCGATGTCAGGGCCGACTGGGTCGTGCTCGGCGCGGGCTGGGCCGGCATGGCCGCCGCCCGCCGCCTGGCCGGGAACCGACCCGACGACAGCATCATCCTGGTCGAGGCGGGCGAGGTCGGCGAGAACGCCTCGGGTCGCAATTCGGGCTTCGCCATCGACCTGCCGCACAATGTCGGCAGCTCGCTGGAAGAACTCGAAGGCAGCCACCGCTTCATGGCGCTGGCGCGCGCCGCAATCGATCACCTTGAGGCCTCGGTCAACACCTTCGGGATCGACTGCAACTGGAGCCGGCAGGGCAAGTACCACTGCTCGCACTCGGCGCGCGGCAAGCGCGAGATCCTTGAACCGTTTGCCAGGGAACTGGACGCCCTCGGCGAGCCCTGTCGCTGGCTCGACGCAAGGGAACTGCAGGGCGAGGTCGGCACGCCCTACTACCACGCGGCGGTCTACACGCCGGGCTGCGTGCTGATGAATCCGGCGGCGCTGTGCCGTGGCCTGGGCGACACCATGCCCGAGAACGTCACGCTCCATGAGAATACGCCGGTCACCCGGCTGGAGCGGGAAAACGGCATCCGTCTCACGACGCCGGAGGGATCGGTCCACGCCCCGCGCATGATGCTGACGACCAACGGTTTCGCCGAACAGTTCGGCTTTTTCTCCGACAAGCTGATCCCGATCGCCGCACACGCCAGCCTGACCCGCCCGCTGACGGCCAGCGAACGCCGGGCACTCGGCGGCAACGACGACTGGGGCATCACGCCCGCCAACGCGATCGCCGGTGTGACCATGCGGTTCACCCAGGATCACCGCATCCTGATCCGCCACGGCTTCCACTACACACCGTCCTTTCGCATCGCCGACCGGCAGTTGCGCGACGCTGTCGAGCATCACACGCGCTGCTTCGCCGACCGCTTCCCGATGCTGCCCGACGTCACTTTCGATCACTCGTGGTCGGGCTTCGTCTGCATGTCACGCAACAGCGCGCCGGGCTTTGGCAAGGTCGCGTCCAACGTCTGGGCGTCGGTCTGCCAGAACGCCGTCGGTGTCACCAAGGGCACGATCGGCGGGCTGCTCGCCGCCGATATGGCGTGCGAGCGCGAGAACGAACTGATCGGCTTCATGCAAAGCCTGGGCGAACCCGATCCCCTGCCCCACAAGGCACTGCTGAAGATCGGCGTACCCGCGCGCATCGCTTGGGACATCTTCACCAACCGTCACGAAAAGTAAGGGTCCCGATGGCCAGGTACAACTGCAACAAATGTCCGGCCTATTGCTGTTCCTATGCACGGATCATCGTGACCGATGAGGACATCGCCAGGCTCGCAGACCATCACGACATCTCGCCCGGGACGGCGCGCAAGCGTTTCACCAGGAAGGGCGAGGAAAAGGGCGAGCGCATCCTGCGCCACCGGGACGACGAGCACTTCACGACGATCTGCGCCTTCATCGATCCCGAGACGCGCAACTGCACGGTCTACGAGGCACGCCCGGCGATCTGCCGGGAGTTCCCCGGCGCGGGCCGCTGCGGCTACTACGACTTCCTGACCTTCGAACGCGACGCCCAGGACGACCCCGACTGGATCGCCACGACGGGGTAGTCAGCCAAACAGCGTTCCTAGACCCGAAACTGACCACGATAATGATCATCAAGACACTCTTCCTCACCAGCTGACAAACGAGTTGAAAAAATACCCAGCATCCGGCGGACGAACATATCAAAATTATAGAACCCAGAACTGCTTGATATCTTCTTGTTAAAAAAATTCGCCAAATTAAAAGAGTAAACGCAAAGAAGGTGCCCCAACATATCAAAACGCGCCTCTATTTGAATATCTTCCGGGCATTTGACCGGAGTTTCTGTCTGACAACGAACCTTCGCGCCTCTCTTCTTCAAGTATTCAATGTTCAATGTAGGTGGGCATGTTTTGCTCAGGTGCAGGTTGGCTCTGTGTTTCTTTCGGTCAAACAAACCACAGCCAACGCAAATAGCCGCCGCATCGGCTCTGACCCATCGATGGCTGGCAATCAAGAACTTTCGGTATTCAAGCAAAAGTTCCTGACAAGAACGCTCAACTCTTTCATTTCCAGCAGCATAGAGCTCCCGAACGAGTGCGGCTGTAGTCTCTTTACCAAAAACGTCATTCTCCCAACTATAACCCTTCGAGTAGATGACTCTGTCGTGATCGATATATTTTCCCAACAAATGATCAAAGTCACGATCCAAGCAGATAATAACATTCTCCACACTACCATCAGTTAATTTCTGTAGAAGAGCTTTTACATTTGATTTTGATCCAGCTGATCGCAAATGAACGTTGTGATTGGGAGCATACCTTTCAAACAGAGACGACCAAAAAAATACATCGTTTGTTGTCCAGTCACCCTCTCCTTTTAGTGCAGCAATAGTATTCACCGATGCACCGCCCTCAACATAGACGACAAAATCAACCCTGTGGAATAGGTGTTTGTTGGTCTCCCCACTGTTCGAGCGAAGGAACGTCATTGAACCAACGATTCCATATCAATTACGTTATCCCCAAATCTTCCAACGATGTCTGGAGAATGGGTCGCAAAGACAATTTGTGTACTGGGATTCAACTCCAGAAGACTGGGGATAAGTTTTTCTTGCCAATCCACATGGAGCGACAACTCTGGCTCGTCTGCGATGTAAATGCATTTCTTTCCTCTTTGAAGCAAAGACTCACCCAAGAGTATAAGCATCTGCTTCTCGCCGCTAGACAAATCCCGGACATCCAATTTTTCGTCTGACTCAGTTGTAGCATGGAGTTCATTTAGATCATCAACATGCATTGTTTTGCGGAAAAACAAATCGTCAAGCAGTCGAATAAAGCTATCTCGCGGCTCAAATATCTCATCTTGCTTTTTCTGAAATCTTTTCCATTCAGCGATAACATCACCAATTCTTGCCATGCTAAAGAGAAGCCCAGCATTTTTCATATCGAGAGAGATTTTAGCATTTGAATCACTATCATGACTAGGAACGACATTCTGAACATTCTGTGTCAATTCTTGTACAGTGGAAAAGTATTTATCAATAACTTGGTTTGACTTTGAATGTGGAACATGAAGTTCATTAAAAATTTTACGAAGCTCTTCTTTGAATTCACCTACGGATTTATCTGCATCTGATTTTGTAAAATCGTCAATAGTTTTCTCGACATTTTGATCCTCAAGAAGCGACATGAAGATGAATTCTTGAAACCGTTGAGACTCTTAATCACGTTCTCTGGATAGCTCAGAGAAATATCTTATAAAATTATTATTGAGTTCATGCAGTTTTCGGTCGACGGTCGACTCATAGTTGTCTTCACGTTCGTCGAAACTGGCAGTCTCCGAACGGTGAATAGATAACCAACTCATCCGAACCAGTTTTTCAAGCTGTTGTGTCAGTTCATTCGTATCAAGCGCAACCCGCCGCGACCTCAGTTCTCTCTGATATCGTCTTCCGCGAATGAGGCGTCGCTCCATATAGTCACTAAGTGAATATGTTTGCGACTTCTTTTCTGATATCTTTCTCTTAATTTTATATTGGATCTCTGGAAAAGGAAGATCCTTATGTTTCTTTTTCTCAACCGTTATGGAAGGCTTGGCGAAACTCTTACGCGTCTTCAAGATAACTCTAACATGTTGGAAATCTATCCGTTCGAGTGTCAACCAATCTGCCTCTAGAACAGCGGCGATAAGATTGACGAACGTCGTCTTACCTGCACCATTCTTGCCGATAAGAAAATTGACGTCAGAGTTGAGCTGAACCTCAATCGATCTTTTGCCCCAGAAGCCTTCAATCTCGATTCTGTCAATAAGGTTCATGAGCGTTATCCGATGCAGGGGTCACCAAGGAACTTTCGGAATAGTCTTAGATGGTAGATATACACGGAAACTCCTTCTGGTCAACGTTCGTCAGGTTAGCAGCTGAGGTGATCGAAGAGCAACCGCGCAGACGAGGCAGGTCCAAAGAGCATTGCTCCCGTGGGGGTCAGAGTTCCCAAATCTGCTGAGCGAAGCTGCTCTGAGTAGCCTACTCCAGCCCGTCGATCAGCGTCTGGGCCTGCCGGTGTTCGGCGCTGCCTGCGGGAAAGAGGTTACGCAGCGCGGTCCAGCGTTCGCGGGCGAGCATGGTGTCGCCGGACTGCGATGCCGCAAGGCCGGTCACATAGAGCGCCTGCCGGTTCGCGGGATCGACGGCAAGCACGCGGTCCATATCGGTGACCGACGCCTGCGGCACCGTGCCGTCAGCCTGCGCAACACCCAGCACCGCATTGGCGAACCCGTCCCAGAGGGCCGTATCCTCGGGCGCCAGACCAAGGGCATGGTCATAGGCGTCGCGCGCATTCTGCCATTCGCCGAGCACACCGTAGGACTGCGCCAGACGGCTCCAGCCCTCGAGGTTGTCGGGCTCGTCCTCCAACCGTGCGGCAAGCCCGTCGACCATGCCACGGATCATCTCCATCTGTTCGTCGGCCGTCATGCCGGCTGCCGCCGCGATGTCCTCCCCGGTCGGGCCGGGCGCCGGCTCTGCGCCAACATCGCTGCCGACGAGGTTCTCAGCCTCGGCGATGTGCATGCGGAGCCGATCGGTCCAGGGGTCCCCGGGCGAGGAGTCGGCGAGCAGGTCCCGCCAGACGGTCAACGCGCCGGCAATGTCGCTGTCCTGGGCGCGCGCGATACCCTCGTAGTAGCGGGCAATCGGCTGATCGGGGTCCATGCGCCGGGCCTGCAGGAACGCCAGCCGCGCCGCCGGCGTGACGATGCTGTCGCGCGACAGTGCGATGTATTCGCCGTAGCGGGCCCATTGCCGGGCATTGCCGCCGTCGAGCGCAAGCGCCTCGACCAAAGCCTGCGCCGCGTCTCCGTAGCGCCGGGAAAGGGCATAGGCGTTCGCAAGCAGCGCCCAACCCTCGGCATCGAAGGGATCGTTGGCGACCCTGGTCTTCGCGCGCGCGATCAGGGCGGCGACGTCGCCGCTCTCCGGCACGACGACATCGGCCCGGTCGTTCAGAGCCTGTCCGGGAAGGTCCGGCGAACCAAGCGCCGCATAAACGCCGACGGCGAGCACGACCACGCCGAGCGAGACGCCGGCCAGTGCCGGGCCGCCGATGCGTCGACCGTCGTGTTCGCCCGTATCGCGCCCGCCCTCGGCGAGGATGCGGCGCTCGATCTCGCGGCGCGCCCGGGCGGCATCGGCTTCCGCCACAAGACCGCTGGCGACGTCCCGCTCCAGCTCGTCGAGCTGCTGGCGATAGACCGCAAGGCCCTCCGCCCCCTCGGCGCGTCGGCGGCAGAGCACCGGGACCAGCAGGAGGCCGACGCCGGCAACCGACAGGATGGCGAGCAGAATGACGGTCATCGCTCATCGTCCTTCAGCAGGGCTTCGAGGCGGCGGCGCTCGTCATCGCTGAGCTCCAGCGGGTCGGCGATGACAGCCTTGCGGCGGGTCGTGCGAAAGACCAGGACGACGCCGGCGATCAGCGCCAGGGCCGGCGCGAACCACAGCAGCAGGGTCGTTGCCTTGAACGGCGGGTTGAGCAGGACATAATCGCCGTACCGGTCGACGATGTAGGCGATGGCCTCCTCATCGGAGTCGCCGGCGACAAGACGGTCGCGCAACAGGACACGGAGATCGCGCGCGAGCGGTGCGTCGGAATCGTCAATCGACTGGTTCTGACAGACCAGGCAGCGCAGATCGATGCTCAGGGCGCGGGCGCGTTCCTCGAGAACGGGATCGTCGAGCATCTCGTCGGGCTGGACGGCGTTCGCGTGCAGGGGTGCCAGAAGCAGCGCCACGGCGGTCAGGACAACCAGGCGCATCATGCGGTCTGCGACACCGCGTCGGGAATCGTCTTGCGGCGGGTCGGAACGGCAAGGCGGAGGCGTCGATCGCTCAGGCTCACAAGGCCGCCCAGCACCATGAAGAGGCAGCCACCCCAGATCCATGGCACGAGCGGGTTGTCGTAGAGCCTGACGACCCGGCCGCCGTCCGCCGCGCTGTCACCCAGGACCAGATAGAGATCGGCCATCAGCGTCGTGCGGATCGCTGCCTCGGTCGTCTGCATGGTCTGCACGAAGTACTGCCGCCTCTCGGGCGTGAGGGTTGCGACCTCTTCGGCCCCGTCGAACAACCGGAAGATGCCCCGTTCTGCCGTGTAGTTCGGACCGTCGACCGTGCGCGCGCCGTCGAACACGACCGTGTAGCCGGCGAGTTCCTGACTGTCGCCCGGGTTCATGACGCGGATGATCCCGGTCTGCCAGGCCGACGAGGCCGTCACGCCCGCGACCAGCACGGCCATGCCGAGGTGGGAGAGCGTCATGCCATAGGCCGCGCGCGGCAGCCCGGTCGCCCGCTGCCAGCTCTTGCCGAGCGGCATGCGGAACAGCGCGATACGTTCACCGTATTCGAGCAGGGTGCCCGCAGCGATCCAGACCGCAAGCGCGATGCCGAAGGCGGGAAGCGGATTGATGTCGGTCGACCGCCACCATGCCACCGCCCAGACGGCGAGCGCGATGACGACCACGACCTTCATG
The DNA here is from genome assembly GCA_014323865.1 of Rhodospirillales bacterium. Taxonomy (NCBI): domain Bacteria; kingdom Pseudomonadati; phylum Pseudomonadota; class Alphaproteobacteria; order Rhodospirillales; species Rhodospirillales bacterium. The sequence continues at coordinate 136,810 of JACONG010000005.1, forward strand.
CGGCCGAGGATGCCCCTGAGGTCGGCGCGCTTCCAGGGCATCAGGGGTCCGACCGCCAGGGCAAGCAGAAGCGGCACCATGAGCGGAACGAAGGTGAGCTCGAAATAGGGCGGTCCGACCGAGACCTTGCCGCCGCCGATGACATCGAGCAGCAACGGGTAGAGCGTACCGACGAGCACCGTGAAGGTGGCCGTGGCCAGCAGCAGGTTGTTGAGGATCAGCGCAGCTTCACGGCTGACGGGCGCAAAAAGGCCGTCGGCCTTGAGCGTCGGCGCACGCCAGGCGTAGAGCGCAAGCGATCCGCCGATCGCCAGGATCAGCAACAGGAGAATGAAAACGCCGCGTTCGGGATCGACCGCGAAGGCGTGGACCGAGGTCAGGACACCCGACCGCACCAGGAAGGTGCCGAGCAGGCTGAGCGAGAAGGTCACGATGGCGAGCAGCACGGTCCAGCTCTTCAGAGCGCCGCGCTTCTCTGTGACGATCGCGGAGTGGAGCAGCGCGGTACCGGCCAGCCAGGGCATGAAGGATGCGTTCTCGACGGGATCCCAGAACCACCAGCCGCCCCAGCCGAGCTCGTAGTAGGCCCACCAGCTTCCCATGGCGATGCCGAGGGTCAGGCTGGCCCAGGCGGCCAGCGTCCACGGCCGGACCCAGCGCGCCCACGCCGCGTCGACCCGGCCCTCCAGCAGAGCGGCGACCGCGAACGAGAAGGTCAGCGAGAAACCGACATAGCCGAGGTAGAGAAACGGCGGATGGAACGCGAGGCCAGGATCCTGCAGGAGCGGGTTGAGGTCGCGCCCGTCGAGCGGAGCCGGATCGAGCCTGAGAAAGGGATTCGAGGTGAAGAGCGAGAACGCCAGGAATCCGACCGCCACAAGGCCCTGCACACCCAGGACCCGGGCCCGCAGGGTGGTCGGCAGGCCGCCGCCGCGGAAGGCCACGGCGAGCCCGAAAAGCGCCAGAACCACGATCCAGAGCAGGAGCGAACCCTCATGGTTCCCCCAGACGCCCGAGACCTTGTAGAGCATCGGCTTGAGCGCGTGAGAGTTCTGGAAGACGTTCCGAACGGAGAAATCGGAGACGACGAAGGCCCAGGTCAAGGCACCGAACGAGATCGTCACCAGCACGGCCTGCGCCAGCGCAGCGCCCGATCCGAAGGCCATGAGATCACCACGCCCGCGCCACGCGCCGTAAAGCGGCAGCGTGCCCTGCACGAGCGCCACGCAGAACGCGAGGATCAACGCAAAATGACCGATTTCCGCGATCAAGAACCTTCACCCAACATGTTCATTCAACATGTTCATCCAACGTGTCGGGCTCCTGCCTGGAGCGTATCGCACCCGGGTGGCAACCGCCTGCGGTTCCGACCCGGGTGCGTGAATCCGCCCTGCATCCAGCGACCCGGAGCATCGTCACCCGTTCAGATCGATTCAATCTGAACGGGATATGCCCCGGACCCTTCCGGCCCTGCTGCCTAGATCGTGAACTGCAGGTCGCCCAGCCGTCTGGTCAACTTTCTGTTTTCCGTATAGTCGACGGGTACGGCGATCAGCGCCGGTCCGTCCTGCCGGAAAGCCTCCTCAAGTGCCGGAATGAGCTGATCGTGGGCGTCCAGGGTCGTGCCCCAGGCGCCGAACGAACGCGCCAGCATGTCGAAATCCGGATTGTTGAAGGCGAGATCGACGTGCTGGCCGTCAAAACGGTTCTGCTGCTTCCACTTGATCAGGCCGTACTCACCATCGAGCAGGATCACCGAAACGACATTAAGCTTCTTGCGCACCGCCGTCTCGAGATCCTGCACATTCATCAGGAAACCGGCGTCGCCGCAGACCGCGAGCACCCTGCGGTCCGGATGGGCATAGGCCGCACCCATGCTGGCCGGGAGAGCAAAGCCCATCGAGCAGAAGCCGTTGGAGATCAGGCAGGTGTTCGGTTCGTTGCACTGGTAGTAGCGCGAGATCCACATCTTGTGGGCGCCGACATCGGACAGAAGGATGTCCTCGTCGCCCATGAACTCCCGGATGTCGTTGAGCAGCTTCTGCGGCTTGATCGGAAAGGACGTGTCATGCGCCTCGGCATGAAGATCGTCGCGGATCGTCCGGCGCAGCGCCTGGCGGCCTGCGATGTCGAACAGCGGGAGACTGCCGGCCTGGAGTCCGTTGATGCGCTCGTTGATGCGCTCGTTGATCTGCCACAACGCATCGGCGATATCGGCCACGACCTCGACGTCGACGTCGTAGTCCTCGTCGACCTCAGCGGGATCGAAATCGATGTGAACGATGGTCTTGCCGTCACGCTTGTTCCAGTGGGACGGCGAGTACTCGACGAGGTCATAGCCGACGGCAATGACGACGTCGGAGGCATCGAGCGCGGCATTGGCATGGTCCCTGCCCTGCATGCCGATCGTGAACAGGCAGTGCGGATCCTCGCGCGGAATCGCACCCTTGCCCATGAAGGTGTTGACCGCCGCAATGCCGGTCTTGCGCGCCAGGCGCCGGAGCTGCCTCGTCGCACGTTTGCGCAGCGCGCCGTTGCCCGACAGGATGATCGGGTTCCTCGCATTGACGATGGCCTCGACCGCGGCGTTGACCGCCTTGTGGTCGGCGGCCGGACGGCGGGTCCTGTAGGGCCGGATCGGTTCGCCTTGGGCCTCGCTCGCCGCGATGTCCTCGGGCAGTTCCAGCACGGTCACGCCGGGCTTCTCCTGCTCGGCGATCTTGAAGGCCTTGCGCACCATTTCCGGGATCGCGGCACCACGATGCACGCTGAAGGCCCATTTGCTGATCGGGCTCAGCATCTCGATCGAGTCCATGTTCTGGTGGCTCTCCTTGTGGAGCCGATCGGTCGAGGCCTGTCCGATGATCGCCACAACGGGCGCACGGTCCATGTTGGCGTCCGCCAGGCCCGTCACCAGGTTCGTCGCACCCGGCCCCAGCGTGGCGAGGCAGACGCCCGCCTTGCCGGTCAGGCGGCCGTAGCCGTCGGCCATGAAGGCAGCGGCCTGTTCGTGGCGGCACAGCACGAATTCGATGCTGCTGTCTTTCAATGACATCAGGAGATCGGCGTTCTCCTCGCCGGGAACGCCGAAGATGCGCTCGACACCCTCGGCCTCGAGGCAGCGCACAAACAGATCGGAAGCTTTCATCGATGAACCTCTCTTGAACCGTCCAAAAGGACAGGTGGTGCCATCCGGCCCGTCATCAACAGGGCAAGGATCATGCTCGCGAAACTGTGTGAACGCATGACAGGCATGGCGCAAGCGGGTAGGAACGAACGCTCACATCCGGTGATTTCGCGAACCATGCTCAACGATTCCGGCTTCCGAGGCCGCGTCATTTTTCTCGGCTATGGCACGGTCGCAAAATGCGCCCTGCCCATGATGCTGAAGGTCTCCGGCCTGCCGGTCGACCGCTTCACCGTGATCGACATGGTCGACCGCACCGCGCAGCTCGCCGACCTGATCGCAGAAGGACTGACCTTCGCCGAAGGGAAGATCGCGCGGGACAGCATCGGCGCGGTTCTGGCTGACCATGCGGTGGCCGGCGATATCGTCGTGAATCTGACGGTCGGCGTCGATTCGGTTCCGGTGATGGACTGGTGCCATCACAACGGCATCAGATACGTCGACACCGCGCTTGAGATCTGGGACGACCAGATCGGCAACGCCGATGTGCCCATGGCCGAGCGCACGGAGTACGCCTCGCATCAGCAGGCCCGCAGGCAGGCGAAGGACGGCTGGCAGGCTGACGGCCCGACCGCCATTGTGACCCACGGTGCCAACCCCGGCATGGTCAACCACTTCGCCAGGCAAGCCATGCTCGATCTCGCGGCTCATGTCGGCCACGATCACGAATCTCCACAATCGCGCGACGACTGGGCCCGTCTGGCGCGCGACCTCCGGATCCGCGTGATCCACATCTCCGAACGCGACACCCAGGTGGCGCACAAACCGAAGCAGGTCGGGGAGTTCGTCAACACGTGGAGCATCGAGGGCTTCTGCGAAGAGGCCATGATGCCGTCGGAGCTGGGCTGGGGCACGCATGAGAAATCCCTGCCCGAACGCGCCCACGGCCACAACGCGGGCCCCGGCAACGCCATCTTCATCGCCAGGCCGGCGGCCGAGATCATGTTGCGCTCATGGGTCCCGAAGGGCGGCCAGATCGCCGGATACCTTTTGCCCCACGGCGAAAGCGTCACGCTCTCGGACTACTTCACCCTGCGCGAGGGTGGAGAGGTCTACCGACCGACCGTCGCCTTCGCCTACATGCCGTGCGATGCAGCCATGTCGAGCCTGCACGAGCTGATGATGCAGGGTTGGACCGCGCCGGAGCAGCAGCGCATCCTGGGGGACGACATCGATGCCGGAATGGACGAGCTCGGCATTCTGCTGCTGGGCGACGGGCCGACCGGCTGGTGGTATGGCTCGCAGCTCGATATTCACGAGGCACGCCGCCTGATACCGGGCACCAACGCCACCGCCGTGCAGGTTGCCGCGGGTGCGGTCTCGGCCACCGTGTGGGCCTGCCTCCATCCCAACCGCGGCTATTGCGAACCCGAAGACCTGCCGCATGACGAGATCCTCGCCATCGCGCTTCCCTGGCTCGGCCCCATGGCCAGCGTCCCGACCGACTGGACCCCGCTCAAGCAGCGCGCCGGCCTGTTCGATGAACCCGAGCTCGACACCGGGGACCCCTGGCAGTTCGTCAACTTCAGGATCTAGAGCAGCATCAATGTCATCGGGATCATATTCCCATCGGGATCATATCCTGCGGCGGCGAGGATGTCCGGGCGCTCCTGCTTCGACGCGTGGCGCGTCTTTTTTCATGTGTCAGCCCGCACCCGGGGAAGACAGACCGGACCGTCGACGGAGAGGTCCGCACGCCCCGCTCTGGCAACAGTCGTGCCTACTCGGCCGCTTGCGCGGTGTAACGGGAGTCCTCGAAGGCCGGCATGACCTCGTTGATGAAGAGCCGGAGCGACTCCTTCTGGTGCTCGACCGGCAGGCCCGTGCAGCAGCGATAGAGGAAGTTGTCGACACCGAGCGCCTCGTAGCGGCGCAGCTTGTCGATCACCTGGTCGGGCGTGCCGAACACCAGGTTGGCCTTCAGCATTTCGGGGTCGTACTCCCCGTTGTTCTCCAGCGTCGCGGGATCAGGCGTTTCGGCAAAGCCGTTCCTGATCTCGCCGAGCTCCCTGAACAGGCTTTCGAACTGCAGGCCCGAGAGTTTCATCGCATCGACGAACGGCTTCCAGCCCTCCCCGGCATCGGCATAGACGGCTGCGTGGCGCATCGTGAGGAAGCGCGGACGCTTCACGCCGGGCGCGCGTTCGAGCGCCTCTTCGAACTGCTGCTTGTATTTCTCGACCTCGCTGAACGGACGCGTCAGGGCCCAGGACATGATGTTGCAGCCTTCGCGGAGCGCCCAGTCGCAAGTCGAGGGATGGCGCGCGGCGACCCACAGCGGGGGATGCGGCGTCTGCAGCGGCTTCGGGCAGGCCGTCGAGGCGGGAAACTGCCAGTACGCGCCGTTGTGTTCGCAGTCGCCGGCCCACAGGGCCTTCAGCACCGGCAGCATCTCCTGCATGTAGGCGACGCCCTTGTGCTGGTCCATGCCGCCGGCCATGCGGTCGAACTCCCGCTGGTAAGCGCCACGACCCAGGCCAAGCTCCAGCCGGCCACCGGACATGAGATCGAGCAGGCCGGCCTCGCCGGCGACCTTGATCGGATGCCAGTAGGGTGCCTGCACGACAGCGACACCGAGGCGGATGTTGTCGGTGTTGCCGCCGAACCAGGCCAGAAGCTGGAACGGATTGGGGGCGATGGTCATCTCGATGGCGTGATGCTCGGCGGCCCAGACCATTTCGAAGCCACCCTGATCGGCCATCTGCACGATATCCATCGTGTTGCGCGCGACCTCGCGCATGTCGATGGACGGATTGCTCCTGGTCAGATCGATGGACAGGCTGAACTTCATCGTCGCTCTCCCTGTGCGGCAAGCTCGCTCATCAATGCGCCGATTCAGCACAGGGTAAAGATGAAAACGAATCGCCTTCCCGTGATCTCAACGTCACATGAGAGTCACATGAGAGTCAGCCGGTGGACCTGGAATCGGGGCGCTGGCATCGGTTGGCATCGGGGCGTTCCCGCTGCATGGCGGCTCTCAGGGCGTCGCGATCGCTGTCGGCCCCGTCGTTTCCCTCAACGTCTCATCCTTCAACGGCTCATCCTTCAACGGCTCAGTTGAGGCCGAGGGTCTCGCGTGCCTCGTCGGGGCCGACAACCCGGCCGCCCATGCGCTCGACGATCTGCGTCGCGCGCTCGACGAGATCGCCGTTCGAGGCGAGCACGCCGCGGTCGAGGTAGATGTTGTCCTCAAGCCCGACACGCACGTTGCCGCCCAGCAGCATGGCCTGGGCCACCATGGGCATCTGCATGCGGCTGATACCGAATCCGGCCCAGTTGGCGCCGCGCGGCAGGCCATCGGCCATGGTCATCATCGAACGTGTATCCGCACCGGCACCCCAGGGGATGCCCAGGCAGACCTGGAACAGGGCCGGGTCCCTGAACAGGCCCTCGTCATACATGGCATGAGCCAGACGCACCTGGCCGAGGTCGAAGACCTCGATCTCGGGCTTCACGTCGAGCTCCCTGATCTCGGCGGCCATGGCACGGCACCACGACGCCGGATTGATGTAGGTCTCGTTGCCGTTGCCGAAGTTGATCGAGCCGCAGTCGAGCGTGCAGATCTCCGGACGGATACGCCGGACGTGCTCAAGACGTTCGGCCGGGCCGATCAGGTCCGAACCCGCGCCCGGTGTGCCGTCGTCGGCCGGGTTGAAGTCGCCGCCCATGCCGGCGGTCAGGTTCAGGATGACGTTCACGCCGTCCTGCCTGATCAGGTTCACGGTCTCCTCGAACAATTCGGGATCGCGCGAGCCCTTGCCCGTCTCGGGATCACGCACATGAATGTGCGTGATGGCCGCACCCGCATGGGCCGCCTCGATCGCAGCATCGGCGATCTGACGCGGCGTGACCGGAACCTTGTTCGACTTTCCGGTGGTGTCGCCGGCACCGGTGACGGCACAGGAGATAATGACGTCGGTGTTCATGGATGTCCTCCGTTGGGAACGTGATGCCTCAAATGATCAAGGGGCAGAGTTCGCCAGGACATCGGCCGTATTGACCAGGGCCGTATCGACCAGGGCCGGGTTGGCCGTGCTGACGTTGTCGATGCAGGAGCGCTTCGGGGCTGTGGAGCGCCTCGCCGAACATCGGGTCTTCTCGATGGCCTATCGCCGGCTGCCCGGTGCGAGGAGGCGAGGGTCCTGACCGATATCCAGGTGACATATGCGACTGACATATGCGAACCCGGGGCCTCGCTCGTGGTCTCGACGGGTGGGCATGGATGGTGTTCGCCGATTACGGAACAACTTGCGGAACAACCTGCCCTTTCGGGAGGCGGTCAGGAAGAGACAGAAGATCCCGGGCGGCGATTCTGGGGATCTTGCCGCCCGGGATCCTGATATCAGCTCCCCATGTCGGGAAGAAACAGAAGGTTTCAGGCGGCGTGGCCGCCTGAAATCCTGATTCTGTCTTCAGTTCTGGGTCGGGGCAGGTTGTTGGACAGCGTAAAACGCTCCACCTTCGATAGGAGCGCCAGCTTGTGAGCCCACAGTAACGGTTCCTGTCAGGTCTCCGTGTACCAGCAACGACCCATCGTGATCGTACACGTTACCTGCAATTGTCCCGCTGACTCCGGTACGCTCATTGGAAACAAAACTCCTCGGGAAAAGGGTACCGCTCAGGGTGCTGGTCATGTCGGTCGCAGTGATCGTTCCGGTACCCTGAAGGATTCCCCCTTCACCAACAGCAGCGAGAAATCTATTGCCGCGAAAGTCTGAGAAATCCTAGGCCCGTGCGCTGACCGTACCGGCATCGAAATCGGCATTGATTGTGAGACTGCCGATGAGACGACGATTGTTGTAAAGATTGTCAGCCCGGACATATCCCGACAAGGTGCCGCTCCCCGCCGGGAGAGAATCCGGGGCTTCGAGAAGGCCGGTTTCGGCAGCTGCAGCGATAAAGTTCATATTATCGGTTTCCCGGAGATGTCTGAGCGGTCTGATTGTTACACCGCTACCCCCCGGGTTCAGGCGAAGAGCGATTCTTTGACCGTTTTTGTCATCGCTGAGGTAAAAATCACCATTGATATCTGTCGGTGTAGTGCTACCTGGGTCGGTGATGGTGACGGTTTGGCGGCTTGATGCTGTTCCGCTGCCTCGAAGGTTGTTCGAGGCCGCAATCGTATAGGTCCCTGTAATACTAGTGCCGTATACCGTCAACTTCTTCCCACGGCCAGCAAAAACCTCGCCCTGCATATCGGCATCGACGTCTATGTCACCATTGACACCGTCATTGATCCTGCCATCCAGAGTGCTTGCAAATGCTGTTGTGGTGATCGTTCCGCTACCGGAAAGAGTCCCCAAAACCCTGCCACGGCTATTCCAGCCACCGCTCGGGCTCGGATCGTCGGCAGTGTCAAACCGACGAAAATTGCTTGCAAATGTCTTGACCCTACCGTCACTGAAATCGGCGGTGACTGCAAGACGGCCCATGATTCTTGATGAGCCATAGAACTCAGTCCTCAAATATCCCGTCAGGAGGCCTTTCCCAGCGCTCCGGAGGGAAGACGGGTTGGAAAGAGCAGGGCCCAGAAAGACAGCATTACTTATCGAAGCAAGCTTGCTGGCTTGTTTGTTATATGTGCTCGTCTGGATCGTTGCATTTCGAAAACCTGCATAGTGCGGCACTACAAGGGGTTCGGGTCCCTGCTG
>JACONG010000006.1:0-75586 GCA_014323865.1 Rhodospirillales bacterium
TGATCGTAATGGTGCTACCGGCATCCATGAGGCCGTCATTGATGCCGATATGGCAGGCAAGGTGTACGATCACCGTGGGAGATTGCTGGTACGGGGAGGCGTTACCGGAACCCATGATGTTGGGTGGTACCTTCCCGGTAGTATAGAAGATGGTGAGTTCTTCGCTATCCAGACTGGAAACGGAAAGCCCGTTCGGGTCGTCAGGTTTGGCACTCCGCCACCTCCTACAATTGCACGTTTCATGTTTGGTCCCATTCCTTCGGGCTTCAGCCTTTTTGCAAGGGAAAGCGGTAACTTTGCCTTGATTGGTGCCGCCATGGATGCCGGTCATCTTGCCGCTCCCGATGCTCTCCCGGATGGGAAAGGCACCTTGACAGGGTATGTCAAGCTCGACAATGTTTACAGTAGCAGCATACCTCGTAAGGGCGTTGGCAGTCTCACAATCGACGCCGATTTCGGTGCAGGGACGGTCACGACAATGGCAAGCCAATTTGTACGGGATTTTGATGGCTGGGGTCTTAACGGGACTCTTGAAGGTCGTGGAACGATCGATCGAACGACAATCAGCAGCACCCTGGATGGTGTTCTTTATGGACCTGGTGATTCTTACTTTTATTACGATGCCGATCTGGCAGGCAAGGTGTACGATGACGATGGGACATTGTTGGTGCATGGAGCACTTACAGGAACCGTTGATTCAAATGCCATTGAAGGCGGAGAGTTCTACGCCGTCCAGAACGATGTACAGTGATCCGGGACGTGCAGGCGACATTGCCGCCGCCTGCACGTTTCCTCGTTCTTCCTGATCGCCTCCCGAAGACCGGTCAGGGCAGGATGTTGCGGAAGAACCGAACTCCACCGAACTCCCTGAACCTCCGCGCCTGAAGGACCGGTCTTCGCCGTATAGCCAACGCCCCTTTCGGTCAACGCCCGTATGGCGGCCTCAAGTACGACTCGCCTGCCCCGCACGCGCCCCCACAGCCCCCGACGCATCGCCGATGACCCGCGAGATCGAAGAGCGCCATGTCATTCACCTTGCGCAGGCTGCGGGGTCGCGGGCGACGCCCCGGTCTTCGAGGTACTCGGAGAGCTCACCGGACATGTACATCTCCTTCATGATGTCGCAGCCGCCCACAAACTCGCCCTTCACCTGGAGCTGGGGAAGGGTCGCAATGGTCGATCCGTGCACGAAGATCTGGCAGTTGCCGAATACTTCGCCGCTCTTCAGGCCGTGACTGTCAGCCAGGGCATTGACGGTTGCGAGAATGCCGTGCGCCGGATCGTCGGGGGCGACGGACCTTGGCGACGAACAGCAGACCGTTCGTATCGTGCAGCACGAGATCGGTAAAGGTCCCGCCCACATCGACACCGATGCGCCAGGGCGCATGCGGCCGGGGCTGGAACCGTCGGTCATCGGACGCGGGGGCTCAGAACTCGCGGTTGACGCAGAAGTTGATCAGTTCGAGCAGTGCGTCGCGATAGGCGTTGTCGGGGAAGTTCGCGAGCATGCGACGGGCCTCGTCGCCATGACGGCGGGCCTCGGCCATCGAGTCCTGCAGCGTGTTGTGGCGCGCCAGCAGCGTCATGGCATGTTCGAGGTCGCCGTCGTGCTGGTCCTCTTCCTCCAGCGTGCGCTGCCAGAAGGCGCGCTCCTCGGCGTCTCCCCGCTGGATTGCCAGTACAACCGGCAGGGTGACCTTGCCATCGCGGAAGTCGTCCCCCACGGCCTTGCCGAGATCGGCCTGGCGTGCGGAATAGTCCAGCACGTCGTCGACCAGCTGGAAGGCGATGCCGAGGCTTATGCCATAGGTGCGCAAGGCCTGCTGCTCTGTGGCATCGCGATCGGCGACGACAGCGCCGATCTCGCTCGCGGCGGCGAATAGCGTCGCCGTCTTGGCCTGAATCACGCTCATGCAGGCGTCGACGCCGGTCGAAACGTCGTTCGAGATCATCAGCTGGTCGACCTCGCCCTCGGCGATCACGGCAGAGGCTTCCGACAGGATGCGCAGGACCTCAAGCGAACCGTCCGCGACCATCAGCTGGAATGAGCGGCTGAACAGGAAGTCGCCGACCAGAACCGACGGTTTGTTGCCCCAGACGGCATTCGCTGTCGCCTTGCCGCGACGCAGACCGCTGTTGTCGACCACGTCGTCGTGGAGCAGGGTGGCTGTGTGAATGAACTCCACGCAGGCAGCCAGATTCACGTGCCGGCTGCCCTCGTAGCCGCACATGCGGGCCGTGGTCAGCGTCAGGATCGGACGCAGCCGCTTCCCGCCCGATGCGACGAGGTGGCCGGCCAACTGCGGGATCAGGGTGACCGGGCTTTGCAGGTAGTCGACGATGACCTGATTGACGCGATTGAAGTCGTCGGCCACGAGTTCGCGCAGGCGCTCGAACGACTGGCGCGTGGCGCTGCTCGCCTGGTTTTCGAGGGGGGCTGCGGCAGTCAACGATGGCTCCTGACCGAAACGGGAGAAGCGCTGGCTTGACCGGCCGTGGGGAAAGGGTCAGCATCGCCTCGGGCGCGGACTGTAGCAACGGACGGCCCCCCACGAAAGCGTTGCTCACCAACGAACGCATGCGGACAGTCATGAAGGAAATCATGCGCACCAACGACCTCGTGTCGATTTCCTTCGCCCAGGCCCTGCTGAAGGATGCTGACATCGCGCACGACGTCTTCGATCAGAACATGAGCAGCCTCGAGGGTGGCGTGATCGCGATCCAGCGTCGCCTCGTCGTGCTCGACGAAGATGCTGTTGAGGCGCGCCGCATCCTCAGTGATGCCGGCCTTGATGTCCGCGACGTCTGACGACAGCTTCACACTTCTGGGTGGCAGGGTCCGCATGGCCGCGATGGGGTGCGGCCTGAAACCCACGACCGATGCCGTGATGCTTGCCGCAGCCGCCGATGTCGGTCCGGGGGCGTCCGTGTTTGATGCCGGTTGCGGCGCGGGGGCGGTGGCCCTCTGCCTGCTGGCGCGACTGCCTGACCTTCGGGTCGCCGGGATGGAGCGTGAACCCGAACTGGCAGCTCTTGCCGCGCGCAATGTGGCGCTGAACGGAGTCGAAGGCTTGTTGTCGATCGTGTGCGGGGATCTGGCTGATGGCGACCTCTGCCCGGGTCCCTTCGATGCCGTCGTGACCAATCCGCCATATCTCGAAGAACGGGCGGTCCGTGTACCCTCCGATCACCTGCGGGCGGCGGCGATGGTCGAGACCATGCCGCTCGGCGACTGGGTCGCCGCCTGCATCCGCCGTGTGCGGACGGGCGGGGTCCTCTATCTAGTCCACCGGCCCGAACGACGGCGCGAGATTGAGGACACGCTTGTCGGGTTGGGCTGCGGGGCGGCTGTCATCCCGCTCTTGCCACGGGCAGGGGCCCGGGAGCCCGAACGCATTCTCGTTCGTGCCACCGTCACTGCTGCACAGGACGGCGTGATCGATGCATCGCCCATGGTTCTCCACGAATCGGGCGGGCGGTACACGGTGCATGCGGAGGCCGTGTTGCGGGATGGCGAACCGATCGATTGGTTCTGATTGGTCCAAGTGAACACGATTTGGTTCACTTTTGACCAAATTGACCAGAACTTCGGTGAATTCGAGAACATTCCCGCGCATGAGAATCGGGTAAATCCCGCGTTCTTTGGCGAGTTTTTTCACCTCTCCTGGGAGTCCCGCGCGATGCTTGGCCAGAACCCGATCTTCATTCCCGGCCCGACCAATATCCCCGATCGCATTCGCAAGGCGATCAATCTTCCCATGGAAGACATGCGCGCACCGGATTTTCCGGAGTTCGTGCATCCGCTGCTCGCCGACCTCAAGACCATCTTCCGCATGGCCGACGGCGAGGTCTTCGTCTTCCCGTCGTCGGGCACCGGTGGCTGGGAAGCCGCGCTGACCAACACACTCAGCCCCGGTGACAAGGTGCTGAACACGCGGCTGGGCCAGTTTTCGCTGCTCTGGTCGATGATGTGCGAGCGCCTCGGCCTCGAGGTCGTCAACTGCGATGTGACCTGGGGTGAGGGTGTGCCGGTCAAGCGTTACGCCGAGATCCTGGCCGCTGATACCAGGCACGAGATCAAGGCCGTCCTAGTCTGCCACAACGAGACTGCCACGGGCGTCACCAGCGATGTCGCCGCGGTGCGTGAAGCCATGGACGCCTGCGGCCATCCCGCGCTACTCTTGGTCGACGGCATCAGCTCGATCGCCTCGATCGACTTCCGCATGGCCGAGTGGGGCGTTGACATCGCCGTCGCCGGCTCCCAGAAGGGTTTCATGCTGCCCGCCGGCCTCGCCATGGTCGCGGTCAGCGAGAAGGCGCTCGAAGCCGGCAAATCGGCCAAGCTGCCGCGCTGCTACTTCGCCTTCGACTGGATGCTCGACGTCAACCGTCAGGGCTACTTCCCCTACACGCCGGCCACGACGCTGCTGCGCGGCCTGCGCGAATCGATCGACATGCTGACCGAGGAAGGTCTTGAGAACGTCTTCGCCCGCCATCACCGCATGGCCGAAGGTGTTCGGCGTGCCGTCGACGCATGGGGCCTCTCGCTCTGCGCTGCCGAGCCGCGCTGGTACTCCGACACCGTGAGCGCGATTTGTGTGCCCGGGGGCGTCGACTCCGGTGCTGTCGTGAAGGTGGCCTATGAGACCTATGGTCTCTCGCTCGGCGTCGGCCTGACCCAGGTCGCGGGCAAGGTCTTCCGCATCGGCCATCTCGGCCAAGTGACGGACCTGATGCTCGTTTCGGCCATCGCGGGCGCCGAAATGGCCATGAATGATGCCGGTGTCAGCATTGCGTTCGGCTCCGGTGTGGCAGCCGCGCAGGCGTGGTACGCCGAAACGTCGTCGCTGGCGCTTGCCGACGCCGCCGTGTAGCCGGCTCAACCCAGGCTCCGATCGAGTAGAGGCGGGAGGCCGGTCACGGCCGACGACCCGATTCGGTGCGTCTCCCGATCGGACGCCACCACGGTCACTCACGGGGGAGGAACCGATGGATATCCATGAGTATCAGGCCAAGGAGCTCCTGGCCGGGTTTGGCGTTCCGGTTCCGCGTGGCGGGCTGGCATACAGCCCTGAACAGGCAGCCTATCGCGCCCAGGAGCTGGGTGGCGAGCTCTGGGCCGTCAAGGCACAAGTCCATTCCGGTGCGCGCGGCAGGGCCGGCGGCATCAGGATCTGCAACGACCAGCACGAGGTCTGGGACGCTGCCGACGAGCTGCTCGGCAAGCGCCTGGTCACCAACCAGACCGGCGAGAAAGGCAAGCTGATCGGCCGCCTCTATGTCGAGGAGGCGACCCGGTTCGACCGCGAGATCTATCTCGGCCTCGTGCTCGACCGGAAGTCCGAGCGCATCATGCTCGTGGCCTCGGACGCCGGCGGCATGGAGATTGAGGAGATTGCGGACAAGGAGCCCGACAGCATCCTGCGCGTCCTGATCGACCCGGCAGTCGGTCTCGAGAGCTTCCAGGCCCGCGAGATCGCCTTCGGTCTCGGCCTCACGGTCGCCCAGGTCGGCCAGATGAATGAGATACTGCTCGGCTGCTATCGCGCCTTCACCGAACTCGACGCCACGATGGTGGAGATCAACCCGCTGGCGGTCACGATCGACAGCCACCTGGTCGCGCTCGATGCCAAGATGAGCTTCGACGACAACGCGCTCTTCCGCCGCCCCAATGTCTCGGAGTTCCGCGATAAATCCCAGGAGGACGTGCGCGAGCGCGATGCCGCCGACCGTGGCCTCGCCTATGTAGGGCTCGACGGCAACATCGGCTGCATTATCAACGGCGCCGGTCTCGCCATGGCCACGATGGACATGATCAAGCATGCCGGCGGCGAGCCCGCGAACTTCCTCGATATCGGCGGCGGGGCCAGCCCCGAGCGTGTCACCAAGGCGTTCAACCTCGTGCTTTCGGACGACGGCGTGGAGACGATCCTCGTGAACATCTTCGCCGGCATCAACCGCTGCGACTGGGTCGCCGAGGGTGTCGTCCAGGCCGTACAGAAGCTCGATCTCCAGGTTCCGCTGGTCGTTCGCCTCGCAGGTACCAATGTGGAAGAGGGACGCAAGATCCTCTCGGACAGCGGCCTCGACATCATCACCGCCGACACCCTGGCCGACGCCGCCGAAAAGGCCGTCGCCGCCTGGAAGAGTGTGAAGGAGGGCTGAGCCATGGCCATTCTGCTCGACGAGAACACCAGGGTCATCGTCCAGGGTTTCACCGGCAAGACCGGCACCTTTCACGCCCAGGAGGCGATCGACTACGGCACCAACGTCGTTGGTGGCGTCACCCCAGGCAAGGGCGGCACCGAGCATCTCGGCCGTCCGGTCTTCAACACCGTACGCGAAGCCGTGAAGACCGCGGGTGCGGAAGCCAGCCTCGTGCTCGTGCCGCCGCCGTTCGCTGCCGACGGCATCATGGAGGCGGCGTCCGCCGGCATCCGCTTCTGCGTCGCCATCACCGACGGCATCCCCGCCCAGGACATGATGCACGTGAAGCGCTACATGCGCCGCTACCGATTCGAGGACCGCATGCGGCTCGTCGGCCCCAACTGCGCGGGCGTGATCAGCCCTGGCCGCGCCATGATGGGCATCATGCCAGGTCATATCTACAAGCAGGGCAACGTCGGCATTGTCGGGCGTTCGGGAACGCTGGGCTACGAGGCCGCAAGCCAGATGCAGGCGCTCGGCATCGGCATCTCGACCAGCGTTGGCATCGGCGGCGACCCGATCAACGGCTCCAGCTTCAAGGACATCCTGGAGCTCTTCGAGGCCGATCCCGACACCCACGCTGTCATGATGATCGGCGAGATCGGGGGCCCCCAGGAAGCCGAAGCCGCCGAGTACGCCCGGAACAACATGATCAAGCCTGTCGTCGCCTATGTCGCCGGTCTCACGGCACCGAAGGGCCGCAGGATGGGCCACGCTGGCGCCATCATCTCGGCCTTCGGCGAAAGTGCGGCTGAGAAGGTGGAGATCCTGAAGGAGGCCGGTGTCACCGTGGCCCCGAGCCCGGCGGAACTCGGCAGCACGATGGCAGACGTGCTGGGTTAGGCAGCCGCCCGCCGCCAGAGATCCTGGGCGGGTTTGGAGTGATCGGCGAGGAAGTCGGCGGACTGCTGGCGCTTCGGTGTCGTCAGACGGAAGCGCTGCCCTGCCGTGGCGCGGAAGGCGTTGTTGTGGCCCGCAGGGATCGTGCCGGTGGTCATCGCCTGTGCCCTCCCGTCTCGTGTTGCGCCATGGTCGGGGTGAAGGGTGGGGAGCCCCGGTCAATTGCCGTCGTCCAAAGAGAAGGGCCGGAGCGTTGCCGCCCCGACCCAATCCCGTTTCCAAAGATGCCCGTCTTTGGAAATCGAAGCCTGCGGCTTACATGCCGGCCTTGACTTCCTCGAACATGCGCTGGATGTCTTCCTTCGGAGTCATCTCGATCTGGAAGATGCCGGTCGAGAGCAGGTCCTCCGGGTTCTTCGAGAGACCGCGGGCCGAAAGCTCTTCTTCGGACACCATCTCGTAGGCGCGCTGGTTGGCGTGACCATAACCGAGGGTGATGATCCCCCAGACGCCGGCCTCGGCCGAGATATAGGAGTCGATGACGTTGTGCGCCTTGATCACCATCTCTTCGTCATTGGCGTCGTTGGCAGGATGACGGACCAAGCCGCATATCCAGGTCATCGCGCCTTCCCTGGGCTGCATGAACATGACCGGCAGGCCCTGGTTGCGTAGCGCCGTGATCGAACTGTTCCACGTCGCAGCGGCAACCAGCTCACCGGAAGCGAGCGACTGCTCGATGTCCGACATCGTGTTCGAGTAGTAGCGCAGCAGCGGCAGCTGCTCGCGCAGCAGGTTGGCGGTCAGCTCCATGTCGGCGGAGTCGCTGAGGTCGTACGGGTTCTCGACGCCGCCGTAGATCGAAGCCACTGCAACACCGTCGATCAGGCTGTCGATCATCGACAGACGGCCCGAATACTTCTCATCCCACAGGATGCCCCAGGTGTGGTTCTCGACGTCGACGTACTCGGGCGCGAGATCGGTGCGGAAGGTGACCGAGGTCTGCCCCCATTCCATCGGCACGAAGACGCGGTTGCCGCCTTGGATCGAATTGTCGACTTCCTTCAGAGTCGGTATGATCTGGTCCCAGTTGCTGAGCAGGTCGGTGTCGATCGGAGCCAGCAGGCCGGCATCGAACCAGCGGCGCAGCTCATAGGTGCACGGCGTCATGACGTCGGGCTCGAAGCCGGCGCGCATCTTGGCGAAGGCTTCTTCCTCGTCGCCCCAGAAGGCGAAGTTCGAGGCGCAGCCGTACTTCTCCACGTACTGCTTGTGGAGATTGACATCGTCGTAGCCCGCCCAGGTGAAGGTCAGGGGAGCAGAATCGTCGCCGCAGCTCTCTGCCGGAATCTCTTCCTGCGCGTGCGCACCGGTGGTCAGCGGCACGACGGCCATTCCGAAACCGAAAGCCCCCAGGATCGAATGGATTTCACGGCGGGAATACTTGCCGCCGCGGATGCCGTCAGTGATCTGATTGACATCCAGCTTGCTTGCATCAAGACGCTTCATTGGTCGTGTTCTCCCTTTTTGAAGCCTTTACGGCGGCCTCACGCCACCGCATGGCTCTTCTTGTTCCATGCCGACCATTCGTGGTCAACATTGCTGTAGCGATTGTGAAGCCGCCTCCCGGGCAGACGATGGCCGTTTCGCGGCGAGGAGATGGCATGGCGGATTCGGTTCGCGCCCCGGATGCCGGACGAGAACACGGGCTTGTCGTGCCGCGCAATCCGGCTGCCTTCGTCGTGCGATACGACAGTCTTTCCTGATGCTGGCGCGAGCCAGGGTAACGGGTCGCCGGAAATCGCACGATTTGATGCCCTGCGGAGCTCCGCTCGACGCTGCGGTTGACCGGGCCTTCGACAACACGCCGGTCCATCGGCTCTGGCTCGACGTACTCGTCGAGAACCCCCGTGCGAAGCGCGTTTACGAGTGCCATGGCTTTACGCAGGAGGACGTGTTTCGCCAGTCTTTCGTTCTGCCTGGTGGTGGCCGCACCGATTGCGCTGTGCTTTCGCCCGGAGCGGGAAGCGAGCGAGCAGCGCTAGACGTTGGCGACGGTAAGCCCGCGCGGGATCTTCTTTTCGCTGTCGTAGAAGGGCAGGGCGACGATTTTGCCCTCGTGTTCGCTGCCGTCGGCCAAGGTTACCGTGACCTGCCGGCCGATCCAGTCGTCGGCTTTCTCGAAGCAGACAAAGGCAATGCCGCAGTCCAGATAGGGTGACCAGGCACCGGATGTCGTGCGTCCGACGGCTTCACCTTGCCAACCGATCCTTGTGTCGGCCAGGGGTGCTGCGGTCGGGCAGGTCACGCCGAAGAAACGGCATCCCTTGTCGGCTTGCACCAGGGCAGCCTTGCCGATGAAATCCGTCTCCTTGTCGAGCGTGACGAAATGCCCGAGGCCGGCATCGAACGGCGTCATCGCCGCATCCATGTCGGTGCCGTTGTCCATGATCGCCGCTTCGATGCGGCGGATGCCCATGGATTCAAGGCTGGCGTGGATCAGGCCATGCGTTTCGCCCTTGGCCAGGATGTGCCGGAACATGGCGCGGCCGTCCATGGCTTCGGGCGCAAGCGGATAGAGCTCGAAACCCATCTCGCCGGTCCAGCCGGTGCGCGAGGCCAGGAACGGATGGCCGTCGATTGCGACCTCGTGGACCGAGAAGTACCTGAACGGATCTGGCGCGCCGCCATCGAGCAGGTCCGGCAGCATATCGAGTGAGCGCGGCCCCTGGATCTGCAGCACCCAGGAATCGGGATCGCTGATCCGGACGTCCATGCCGAGCGCGTGGGCCTCAAGCCAGGGCAGGAACTCACCGTCGGCCAGGACATACCAGAAGCGGTTCTCGCCCGCTTCATCAGCACGCCGTCCATCAGAATGCCGCCGTGCTGGTTGCAGCTGATGGCATAAATCGCACGCCCCTCGTGCAGCTTCGAGATGTCGCGACAGAACACCTTGTCAAGCAGGGCACAGGCGTCCGGCCCGGAGATCTCGATCGGATGCTCGGGCACGTCATAGAGCGCAGTCTGTCGGCGCAGGTGCCAGTAGTCGCTGATCGGGTCGTCACCGAGCCCCAGCGCGTAGAAGCGGCGGCCCAGAAGGGCCTTGTCCGTGAGGTATGCCGGCATCCAGGGCGACATGTTGAAACGTTTCGCGCTGATGCGCACGGTGGCGTGCGCGCTGGCATAGTTCGAGGTGTTGCTCATGGCGGCGTTCCCATTGTCGGCGGGACCATCGTTGCTGGCCGCACCCTTGTCCAGCCTGCTCAGATCCGGTCGACCATGCGTGCCATCACCAGGCAGGGATTCCGGGGGTCGTAGAGGTCGGGAATCTCGGCTGCCGGTGCAAAGCCCATAGCCGTGTAGAACTGGCGCGTTCCCGCATGGAACGGATCGTCGGATGCATCGCTCAGGGTTTTCACGGTCAGCAGCCTGACGTTCTGTTGTCGACAGCGATCAATGGTCGCCGCGATCAGCGCACGGCCAGCACCGCTTCCGTGGTGATCGGGCAGCACGCCGATCGCGTGGATATTGATGGTGCCGGGCGTGACGATCTCCAGGCTGGTGAAGCCGATGGACTTGTCGTCACGGCGGGCCGCCAGCATCGGCAGACGATCGGCCGCGTCGATATCGTCCTGTGTCGCCTCTTCAATGCCGAACCAGTCAGACAGGGCGCGCAGGACCATGTCGGCCAGCGCGGCCTTGTCTGTGTGGCGTTCCTCGACGGTGATCGTCATGATCTGCCACAGGTGGGAACGATGGACACCATGGATTTCGAGAACCCGCGGTTCTGAAAAAGTCTTCTTCGACGTTCATAACATGCTGCCGCAGGAAGGGCCGGGCAATGCCGCCTCGACCGCGCGGGCGCTTGAGCTTGCCGGGCCGCTGCCCGATGCGCCGCGTGTGCTCAATCCCGGCTGCGGTCCCGGACCGCCATCGACCTCCAGGCTCCGTTTGTCGAAGAGGGCACTGCCGAGATGGGCACGGGCGATCGCGTGACGGTCCAGGAGGGCGACATGGGCGAGCGTGCGGCTGCACCCTGTTGGGCGACTTTGTTCTGCCGCGCGAGGCCTTGTGGGACGAGTGCTACCTGCTGATCGTCGCTCGTATCGAGGTAATCGCGCCCAAACTGCACCGGGGATGTGGAGGCTGAAGAGATGCTCGCCTGGCACTGCAAGGAGGGCGAGCGCGATCTATCGCGAGCATGGCGATTGCGGCGGCTACCTCTTCATGGTGCTTGCGGTGTGACACCGGCGCAGGCAAAACCACAGCCATGTTCTCATTTCAGAAACTTGCGATTTTTGCGATCATCCTCGCGGTGCTCTGGCTCGGCTTCCGGTTCGTCGGCAATCTCGAGAAAAAGCGCAAGGCTGAGGAACGGCTGACGCGACCGAGCTGGCGAGAGCGCTTCAGCCGAGGCGGTCGCAAGCCCGGTGTCGAGAAGGCGCGCGCGGGCGCGCGCGAGCCGGTCGGCGATGTCGACATGATCGCCTGTCGCGTTTGCGGCGACTATGTTGCAGCCGCCGGGGCGAAGGCTTGTGGACGCACTGACTGTCCGTACCCCCGGTCGTCTTGACCCGCGCGAGAGCGCCTCATAGGTTCCGCCCGCCGGCTCGCCGGCCTTCCGTTTCAGGAGTCGCATGTCGATGAGCACGGCCACAGGTCGGGGCCTGCCGTTCCAGAACCTGATCCTTGAGCTCCAAGCCTATTGGGCCCGGCAGGGCTGCGTTGTGTTACAACCTTATGACATGGAGGTCGGTGCGGGCACCTTCCATTGGGCCACGACGCTTCGCAGCCTCGGGCCCGAACCGTGGAACGTCGCCTACGTGCAGCCGTCCCGGAGGCCGACCGACGGGCGTTACGGTGAGAACCCCAATCGGCTGCAGCACTACTATCAGTTCCAGGTTCTGATGAAGCCGAGCCCGGAGAACTTCCAGGAGCTTTACCTCGGCAGCCTCGAGGCGATTGGGATTAATCCCATGGAACATGACATCCGGTTCGTCGAAGACGACTGGGAAAGTCCCACCCTTGGCGCCTGGGGGCTGGGCTGGGAGGTGTGGTGTGACGGCATGGAGGTCACCCAGTTCACCTACTTCCAGCAGGTCGGCGGCTACGACTGTCGTCCGGTGCCGGGCGAGCTGACCTACGGGCTTGAGCGTCTCGCCATGTACATCCAGGGCGTCGATCACTTCCGCGATATCGCCTGGAACGGCCCCGGCGTCACATACGGCGATATCTACCTCCAGGCTGAGCGCGAATACACCGAACACAACTTCGACCACACCGACGCTGAGACCCTGTTCCGCCATTTCGAGGACGCTGAGAAGGCCTGCGCCACGCTGGTCGAGGCCGAGCTTCCGCTGCCAGCTTACGATCAGTGCATCAAGGCGAGCCACACCTTCAATCTGCTCGACGCGCGCGGCGTGATCAGCGTGACCGAACGCGCCGCCTATATCGGCCGCGTGCGCAACCTGGCGCGTGCCTGCGCCACCGCCTGGCTTGCCAGTCGCGGCTATCTCCCAGCCGGAGAGGGCTGAGCGATGGCCGAGTTCCTGCTTGAAGTAATGTCTGAAGAAATCCCTGCAAGAATGCAGTGCAACGGTGTTAAAGCTCTGCATGAGAACCTTCAGAGAATTCTTGACAAGGAGCGTGTTCGTGCTGAAGAAACAGAAGTTCATGTAACACCGCGGCGGCTGGTCGTGGTGCTGCAGGGGCTGCCGGAACGTCAGCCCGATCTCCATGATGAACGCAAGGGCCCCAGGGTCGGTGCGCCGGACAAGGCGGTCGAAGGTTTCGCCCGTTCGGCCGGCGTCGCCGTGTCGGATCTCGAGGAGCGCGAGACCGACAAGAGGGCCATCTGGTTTGCGCGGATCCACCGTCCCGGACGTGCCATCGCCGAGCTTCTGGCCGAAGCCGTGCCGCAGGCCATGGCCGACCTGACCTGGCCGAAGTCCATGCGCTGGGGTGACCATAGCGCCCGCTGGGTACGGCCGATCTCCTCGATCGTGGCGCTGCTCGACGGTGCGGCCGTGCCGTTCGCCTTCGGTCCCGTCAGCTCAGGCCAGACGACACGGGGCCACAGATTCCTGGCACCCGATCCATTCGAGGTCACCGGCTTTGCGGACTATCGCGATCGCCTGCGCGCCGCTCATGTCATCATCGACCACGCTGAGCGCCGGGCGATTGTTGCAGAGGGCGCTGCCAAACTCGCCGAAGCCGAGGGGCTCACGGTGGAAGACAGCCCCGGCCTGCTGGACGAGGTCGCAGGGCTTGTCGAATGGCCGGTGCCTGTTGTCGGCGGTTTCGATCCCGCCTTCATGGAAATGCCGCAGGAGGTGCTGGTCACCGAGATGACCCGGCACCAGCGTTGTTTCCCGCTGCGCGATGCTGCAGGCGCACTGGCGCCCCGCTTCGTCTTTACCGCCAACATGGAAGGCGGCGATGGCGGCCGGATCGTCACGGCCGGCAACGAGCGGGTGCTCGCCGCCCGGCTGTCGGACGGCCGCCACTTCTGGGATCAGGACCGCAAGCGGACGCTCGAGAGCCGCGTGCCGGACCTCGCCAACATCGTGTTCCACACGAAGCTGGGAACCGTCGCCGAGCGGGTTGTGCGCATGGAAATGCTGTCCGAGGCCCTGGCCGATTCGGTTCCCGGTTGCGATGCCGCCCTGGCCCGCCGCGCCGCCCATCTCGCCAAGGCTGATCTGCCGAGCGAGATGGTGGGAGAATTCCCGGAGTTGCAGGGCGTCATGGGCGCCTGCTATGCCCGCTACGACGGCGAGGACGAGGCCGTTGCCGCAGCTGTTTCCGAGCACTACAGCCCCCAGGGCCCGTCCGATGCTTGCCCCACAGCACCGGTCAGCATCGTTGTGGCGCTGGCCGAGAAGCTCGACACGCTTGTCGGTTTCTTTGCGATCGATGAAAAACCGACGGGTTCGCGCGATCCCTTTGCCTTACGCCGTGCAGCATTGGGTGTGATCCGGCTGATCCTCGAAAACCGCCTGCGGATGCCGCTTCTGGGCGCTTTTGCCACCGCACGCGAAGCCTATGGCGAATGGGACGGCGCCGCCGAGACCGTCGGCGACGATCTCCTCGCCTTCTTCGCCGACCGCCTGAAGGTGCATCTGCGTGACGAGGGCGTCGGGCATGATCTGATCGATGCGGTGTTCGCCCAGGGTGCCGATGACGATCTGGTTCGTCTGATGGCGCGGGTTCACGCGTTGCAGGCGTTTCTGGCGACCGAGGACGGTGCGAACCTGCTCAGTGCCTACAAGCGTGCAGCCAACATCGTGAGCATTGAAGAAAGGAAGGACAATCGGGCCTTCGATGGTGCGGTCCACGACGGTAAGCTTGCGCAGGACGAGGAGCGCGCCGTCGTGGTGGCCCTTGCGACGGCTGACGCGGCTTCTGGACCTGCGTTGTCAGAGGAACGGTTCGAGGATGCCATGACCGCGCTTGCCGCGCTGCGTCGGCCGGTCGACGCCTTCTTCGATCATGTCACGGTCAACGCGGAGGATGTTGCTCTGCGTGAGAACCGTTTGAACCTGCTGTCGGCGATCCGTGCAACCATGGACCGCGTCGCCGACTTCTCGAAGATCGAGGGTTAAGCATGACGCAATGGGTTTACGCCTTCGGGGGTGGGGCGTCGGAGGGCGATGCCTCGATGAAAGCCTTGCTGGGCGGCAAGGGTGCCAATCTTGCCGAGATGGCGAGCCTGGGCCTGCCGGTTCCCCCAGGCTACACGATCACGACCGAAGCATGCATGGCGTTCTACGAGTCCGGCAAGGCCTTCCCCGATGGCGTGGAAACGCAGGCCGCGGACGCGCTGAAGGCCGTCGAGGAGACCGTCGGCCGACGATTTGGCGATGCGGCGGACCCGCTTCTTGTCTCGGTGCGCTCCGGCGCGCCGGTCTCGATGCCGGGCATGATGGACACCGTGCTCAATCTGGGCCTCAACGACGAAACCGTCGCCGGCCTCGCGACCTCCAGCGGTGATGCGCGGTTCGCCTGGGACAGCTACCGCCGTTTCATCCAGATGTATTCCGACGTGGTGTTGGGCCTCGACCATGGTGACTTCGAGGACATCCTTGACGACGTGAAGGACGAGGAGGGTGTGTTCGAGGATGCCAGGCTGACCCCCGAGGCGCTCAAGACCGTGGTTTCGCGCTACCGCGCGTACGTTGCCGACCGGCTCGGCCACCCGTTCCCGCAGGACCCCAATAAGCAGCTCTGGGGCGCGATCCGGGCGGTGTTTGCCTCCTGGCACAACCAGCGCGCCATCGACTACCGCACGATCCACGACATCCCCGATGATCTCGGAACAGCCGTCAACGTTCAGGCGATGGTCTTCGGCAATATGGGCACCGACTGCGCCACAGGCGTTGCCTTCACGCGAAATCCCGATAACGGTGCCAACGAGAGCTTCGGAGAGTTTCTGGTGAACGCCCAGGGCGAGGACGTGGTGGCCGGTATCAGGACGCCGCATCGCATCGCTTCGACCGGCGACGGCTCGTCGATGGAAGAGGTCATGCCCAAGGCGTTTGCCGAGCTGATGGCGATCAACGCCAAGCTCGAAAGCCACTATCGCGACATGCAGGACGTCGAGTTCACGATCGAGAAGGATCGGCTCTTCATGCTGCAGACGCGTTCGGGCAAGCGTGGCATCCAGGCGGCGCTGAAGATCGCCGTGGACATGGCCGACGAGGGCCTGATCACGCGCGAGGAAGCGGTCTGCCGGATCGATCCCAAGGACCTCGACCGCCTGCTGCATCCGGTGCCCGACCCCAAGGCACCGCGCAAGGTCATCGCGCGCGGCTTGCCGGGTTCGCCGGGTGCCGCTTCGGGCATGGCGGTGTTCCATGCCGATGATGCCCAGGCGATGAGTGCCGAGGGCAGGGCCGTGATCCTGGTGCGGCCCGAGACCAGCCCCGAGGATATCCACGGCATGCATGCCGCTCGCGGCATTCTGACCAAGCATGGCGGCCAGACCAGCCATGCCGCGCTCGTCGCGCGCGGCATGGGTCGCCCATGTGTGACGGGTGCGGGTTCGATCCGCGTCGACACGGAAGCCGGAACCTTCGGCATCGGCGACATCAGCGTGAAGCGCGGCGATGTCATCACCATCGACGGCTCCACCGGCGAGGTGATCCTGGGCGAGATTCCGACCATTGAGCCGGAGCTCTCCGGCGAGTTCGCGACGATCATGAAATGGGCCGATACCGTGCGTGAACTCAAGGTGCGAGCCAACGCCGAGACGCCGGAGGACGCTGCCAAGGCGCGCGAATTCGGTGCCGAGGGCATCGGACTCTGCCGTACCGAGCACATGTTCTTCGAGGACGAGCGCATCATCGCCATGCGCGAGATGATCATGGCTGAGGACGAGTCCGGCCGTAAGGCACCGCTCGACCGCATCCTGCCGATGCAGCGCGACGACTTCGTCGCCCTGTTCCGCATCATGGCGGGCTTGCCGATCACGATCCGTCTGCTCGATCCGCCGTTGCACGAGTTCGTGCCCGTCAGCAACCACGAGCTGGAAGAGCTGGCAAGCCATATGGGAGCCGATGTCGAGCATGTCCGCATCCGTGCAGGATCGCTGAAGGAACTGAACCCGATGCTCGGTCATCGCGGCTGCCGCCTGGGCATCTCACACCCTGAGATCTATGCCATGCAGGCGCGGGCGATTCTGGAGGCGGCGGTCGAGGCGGAGACATCCGAGGGTGCGCCGGTCCTGCTGGAAATCATGGTGCCGCTGGTCGCAACGAAGCGGGAGCTCGACATCATCCGCAGTCGTATCGAAGCCATTGCGCAGCAGGTGCGCGAGGAGACCGGTGGCGACCCGCAATACCAGATCGGCACGATGATCGAGCTGCCGCGCGCCGCCCTGCGCGCCGCGGAGATCGCCGAAAGCGCGGAATTCTTCAGCTTCGGCACCAACGATCTGACCCAGACAACCTTTGGCATCAGCCGGGACGATTCCGGCCGCTTCCTGGAGCGTTATCAGGCCGAAGGCGTGTTCGAGGTCGATCCCTTCGTCAGTCTCGACACCGAAGGCGTGGGCGAGCTGGTCGCCATGGCGTCCGAACGGGGCCGAACCACGCGTGCCGATATCAAGCTCGGTATCTGTGGCGAGCACGGCGGCGATCCTGCCTCGATCACGTTCTGCCAGCAGACCGGCCTCGACTACGTCTCGTGCTCGCCATACCGCGTGCCGATTGCGCGTCTCGCGGCGGCCCAGGCAGCGATTCGCCAGAAAGGATGATCCGGTGCGGTTTCAGGCCATCAGCTTCGATTGCTACGGCACGCTGATCGACTGGGACACCGGTATCGGATTGTGGTTGGAGAACTGGGCATCGTTGAAGGGCATTGCCGTCCAGACGCATGAGCTGCTTGAGGATTTCGCGCGTCATCAGCGGGCCGAGCAGACCAGGCAGCCATTCCAGTCCTACCGCATGGTTCTGGGCAACGCATTTCGCAACCTCGGGGCGCAGACCGGTGTCGAAACGACGGATGGCGAGGCTGACGAGTTCGCTGCCACCGCCGGGACCTGGCCGCCGTTCGAGGATACGGTCGCCGCGCTGAGGGAGCTCAAGCGGCAGGGCCGTGTGCTCGCCGTTATCAGCAATGTCGACAACGACCTTTTCACCGAAACCCGCGAATTGCTGGGCGAACCCTTCGATATCGCCATCACGGCCGAGGATGTGCAGGGCTACAAGCCGGAGCCGCCCCATTTCAACGCCCTGCGTGCAGCGATCACGGATCGCGGCATCGCCGAGGAGGCGCTGCTTCACACCGCCCGCAGCCGGTTTCACGACATCGCGACGGCCAATGCGCTCGGCTGGTCCAACTGCTTGGTCGACCGCCGCCATGACAAGCCGGGTCGCGGCGTCGGCCTGCCGTCCGATGCCGTGCCGACGTGGACGGTGACCAGCATGGCAGGCTTCATCAATCTGCTGACGGAGATTGATCCGGTCTGATTTCTGACGTTAGGGCTGGCGCGCGGCCAGGATGCGGTAAAGCACCTTGCGGCGTGACCGGGCAAGACGACGGAGCCTCAGAACGAGACCCAGTCCGGTTTGACCGGTGTGACGCGCACGTCGCCAGCCATGACCTCCGCTGCGTCGCCGCCGACTTCCTCGAGGCGGTCGGTTCGGATCAGAGCGATGCCGCGACCGTTGATGGCGCTGCGCAGCTCGCCGATTTCGGCAGTTCCGACGGTGATCGGCGTTCCGGCATCGGGCAGATCGTCATCGGCCTTCACCGCGAAGAGACGGCGGCGTACCGTACCGCGGTACTTGGTGCGCGCCGTCAGTTCCTGGCCTACGTAACAGCCCTTCTCGAAGTCGACGGCGTTCAGCTCCTCGAAGTTGCTCTCCAGGATGAACGACTTGTCGACGAGCACGTCGGCACCGGCCTCGGGCACGGCAAGCGCCATGCGATGGGTGTGGTAGTCGTCCAACGTGCCTTCCACGTGGTCAGCCAGAGGCTGCGTGTCGGCAGGGTGGAGGCAACGCACGCCGAGGGTGGCGAGCCGGGGATCAACCATGTAAACGACGGCATCGTTGCGCCAGGCGTTGCCGATGCGACTGTGAAGCTTCACGGCTTCGCTTGCGCCGTCTCCGATCAGGGCGGTCACCACAACGTCGTCAGATACGTCGGTGATCTCGGCCCTGGCGCGCAACTTGTAGAAGCCCAGGCGCTTGGAAAGCTCTGCAGCGCGGTTGTGCGCGGTGTCGATCAGAAGTCCGCCCGTGCCGTCATCCGCCATGATGAAATCGAACAGAAACTTCCCCTGAGGCGTCAGCAGCGCCGAATAGATCGCGCGGGTCGGATCGACACGCTCGACGTTGTTGGTCACGATACCCTGCAGAAAGCCCCTGGCCTCGGGGCCGGATACCCTGAGAACGGCGCGATCGGTGAGGGCGATACGCTTCAGGTCGGTCATGAAGGCTCTCCGGTCGATGTTTTGACAATGGTGCGACCACACCGCCGAGGCAAGGGTTACGCTTGGCGTTCCCTTCGGAGGCACCTATAAGATGCGCCATGAAAATCCTCTTTTTCGACGATTCGTTCCTATACGACAGCTACACTCCGCGCCACGACCCCATGGGTGGACCGGAGAAGGGGTTGGTCTACCTTGCGGAGGCCCTGGCGCGCCGCGGGCAGGACGTTGTCGTGCGCAATCGCTGTGAGGCGCCGCGGGGTCTTCGCGGCGTGGCGTGGCGCCCGATCGACGACGGCGAGGAAGACGGTGCTGATCTCGTGGTTGCCTTGCGCGATCCGCGACTGCTCGATCGGGCCCCGGCATCGGGCGTTCGTGTTCTTTGGCTGGCCACGCCCGGTGCGCTTCTGACGCAGGGGGCGATGGCCGAATCCATGGGCCGTCACAGCGATTGCAAGCTGGTCTTCATGGGCGATTATCACAGGGCAACATGGCCGGAGGACGATGCCAGGGCTTCGATCATTCAGCCCGGTGTCGCCCCGCCCTACATGGTGTCTGAGGGACCGGCCGGCTACTGGCCGCCGCGCGCCGTCGTCACGACCCATCCCAGGGTTGGCATGGAGCGGCTTCTCGATCTCTGGTGCCGCAGGATCGAGCCGATGATCTCCGGGGCGCAGCTTCACATCTTCTCGGGCCTTTTCGCGCGCGCCGCATCGAGCAAGAAGATCGACGCCGATGTCACCGCGATCTACCGCAAGGCTGAGGCGGCTGCGGACCAGGGTGTGATGATCCGCCGCCCGGTGCCTGATGCGGATATGACCGAGGAGTATCGCCACGCGCGTGTCCACATCTACCCGGCATCGCCGCGTGAGATTTATGCGGCCACCCTGGCGGAGTCACAGGCCTCGGGCTGCCCGGGCGTGACGTTCCGTGAGGGAGCGGCCCAGGAGCGAATCCGCGACAGCCAAACCGGGTTTCTCGCGCCGGACGACGAGGCCTTCGCCAACTGCTCGATCCTCTGCCTGAAGGAGGACATCGTGTATCGGGGCCGCTCGAAGGATGCCTGGGAGATGAAGCGCGACCGAAGCTGGGACGATGCCGCCGAAGAGTTCGAGGCGCTCGCGCGCTGAGATCGCCCGGCCATGAAGCTGTTGTTCATCACATCGAACAGGCTGGGCGACGCCGTTCTGTCGACCGGTCTGCTGGGACATCTGAGCGAGAGCATTGATGTATCGACGACCGTCGCCTGCGGGCCGGTCGCATCGCGACTGTTCGAGCTCCTTCCGGGCATTGACCGCGTGATTCCCATCGCGAAACGGCGCCACGGGGGACACTGGCGCGACCTTTGGCGTCAGGTTGTCGGCACACGCTGGGATCTGGTCGTCGACCTCCGTGCCTCGCCGATGTCCTATGTGATCCGTGCGCGCGGTCGTCGCATCATGTTCAAGGCCGGAGCGGGACATCGGGTGGAGAGCCTGGCGGCGTGGTATGGCGTTCAACCGCCACCGGCACCGCGCATCTGGTCGTCCGCGGAGCATGTGGATGACGCGGCCGATCTCTTGCCCGGCGAGGAGCCGATCCTGGGCCTGGCGCCGACAGCCAACTGGCAGGGCAAGATCTGGCCGGCCGAACGCTTCGTCGCGCTTGCCGAAGGCCTGACCACTGGTGACGGTCCCCTGGCCGGTGCCCGTATCGCCGTGTTCGGCGGTCCCGGCGAGGATGCTCTGGTCAGACCGGTCCTGGATGGGCTCGGTGACGATCGTGCCATCAATCTTGTGGGCGGCCGCCATCTCCTCACGGTCGCCGAATGTCTCCGACTCTGCCGCCTCGTGGTCTCCAACGACAGCGGCTTGATGCACCTCGCCGCGGCGTCCGGTGCGCCGACACTCGGTCTGTTCGGGCCGAGCCGGGTCGAGCATTATGCGCCTTGGGGTTCGCACTCTGCGTCCGTGACGACTGAGGTGGCCTACGATGATCTGTTTGCACCGGACTACGACCGGCACACCACAGGTTCGCTGATGACGACGCTGTCGGTCGACGCCGTCCTCAGCGTCGCGCGATCCCTGCTGGAGCGCACGTGAGCGCGGTGCGGCTGAGTGCGGTGGTGGTGGCGCACAACGAGGAGGAGAACCTCGACGCCTGCCTCGCCACGCTTGCCTTCTGCGATGAGATCGTCGTGGTGCTCGACCGCTGTACCGATCGCTCTGCCGAGATCGCCCGTCGCCATACCGAGCGGATCATCGAAGGTGCCTGGGAGATCGAAGGGCTGCGACGCAACACGGGCCTTGATGCGGCGACCGGCGACTGGATCATCGAGCTGGATGCGGACGAGCGCGTGACCCCCGCGCTCGCGGACGAGATCCGGGAAACAATCGCCGATGCGACAGGGCCGGCCCACTACCTGATTCCGTTCGACAACTATGTCGGAACCCGTCGGGTTCGGTATGGCTGGGGGGCGTACTGGGGCGTATCGGCGGCAATCCGCCTCTTCACTCCGGGCGCAAAGCGTTGGGGCAGCGAATGGGTCCATCCCAGCCTGGAGATCAAGGGCGAGCGCCGCCGGCTGACCGAACGCATCGACCACCTGGTCGATCGCGATATCTCCGACATGATCGCGCGGCTCGATCGCTATACGGCCTTACACGCCCGTGATCTCCGGGATTCCGGCGATATCGGTTCTCTCTGGCGCAATGTGCTTCGTGTCTTCGGTCGTTTCTGGAAGTGTTACATCGGTCGCTCCGGATGGCGCGAGGGTGGTTGGGGATTCCTGATCGCACTGTTTGCCGGTCTCTATCCGCTCCTGTCGCACCTGCGTGCCCGGTTGGAGGACGGCTGATGCGCGTCGTTCAGGCCATGGCGGGTGGGGAGGTCGGCGGCGCGGAAGCGTTTTTCGTCCGCTTGGTCACGGCCCTTGCCGAAACGGACGTGGAGCAGGCCGCCATCATCCGTAGCCATCCCGACCGCGCCGAGGCGCTCGCCAGGGTAGGGATTGCCACCCGTCAGCTGCGGTTCGGCGGCAGGCTGGATATCCGCAGCCGGCTCGATTATCGGCGCGCATTGCGGGAGGCTGACCCCGACATCGTGATGACCTGGATGAAGCGCGCATCGGGCCTCTGCCCGTCGGGACGGTTCGTGCAGATCGGCCGCCTCGGCGGGTTCTACGATCTGAAGTACTATCGCCGCTGTGGCCACCTCGTGGGCAACACCCGGGGCATCGTCGACCACATCACGGCGCAGGGCTGGCCCGCCAAACGTGCTCACATGATCTCGAACTTCGTCGACACGAGCTTTGCCGTGCCGATGGCCCGCGCCGAGCTCGATACGCCCGATGACGTGCCGCTGATGGTGGCGCTGGGCAGGCTGCATCCCAACAAGGCGTTCGATGTCCTGATTGAGGCCATGGTCGATGTCCCCGAGGCCTGGCTCTGGCTTGCCGGCAACGGGCCGCTCGATCTTCATCTCAAACACCACGCCGCCGACCGGGGCGTCGAGAATCGCATCCGGTTCCTGGGCTGGCGCGACGACACCGCAGCACTTCTCGAAGCAGCCGACCTGCTTGTCTGTCCTTCGCGCCATGAACCTCTGGGCAACGTGATTCTTGAAGCCTGGGCACGGCGTGTACCGGTTGTCGCGGCGGCAAGTCAGGGGCCTTCCGAGCTGATCATCGACGGGGACACCGGCCTGCTTGCCGATGTCGACGATGCCTATGGTCTCGCCAGGCGAATTCGCGACGCGCTTGCCGATCGCGAGGGCATGGCCGCGATGGCCGAGCGTGGCCTGGCGGCCTACGAGGCGCGGTTCAGCCAGACCGCAATCGTGGCCCAGTTCCGCGACCTCTTTGAGCAGGTGTTGCGCTGATGTGCGGTCTTGCCGGCGTGATGGCGCGGCCCGGCGCGGAGATCCCGGAATCCGTGCTGCAGGACCTTGCCAGCGCCATCGCGCACCGTGGTCCCGACGGCGAGGGGCGCTACCGCAACGGGCCTCTTGCCATGGTGCAGACCAGGCTGGCGATTATTGATCTTGTGACGGGGGATCAGCCGCTCTTCGGACCCTCCGGCCAGGTCCTGGTCGCCAACGGCGAGATCTACAATCACATTGAGTGGCGTCGCGTTCTGAAAGAGGTGCCGTTTCAGACGGCGTCCGATTGCGAGGTCCCGCTCCACCTCCATGAACGCGAGGGCATGGCCTTCGCCAGGGGATTGCGGGGTATGTATGCGATCGCGCTCTACGAGCCCGGTCCCGAAACGCTCTATCTGGCGCGCGATCCGTTCGGCATCAAGCCGCTCTATGTGGCCGAGACGCCCCTCGGGTTTGCCTTTGCGTCAGAACCTCAGGCCCTGATCGCTGCGCGGCTTGTGACGCCCGAGGTTGACGAGGCAAAACGTGCCGAGCTCCTGCAGTGCCAGTTCACCACGGGACGCCGGACGATCTACCAGGGGATCGAACGATTGTTGCCCGGCGAGACGGTTGCGGTTCGTCACGGGCAAATTGTCGAACGTCAGCGGCGCGATGCCTTGCCCGAACTCGACACTGCATCGTGGGACGAAGACGATGCCCTTGAACGCTTGGACGCCGCGCTGATCGACAGCGTACGGGTGCACGAAAGATCCGACGTTCCCTATGGGCTGTTCCTCTCGGGCGGCGTCGACAGCTCGGCGATCATCGCGGCGATGACGCGCATCGACGAGCACCCGGTGCGCGCCTACACGATCGGTTTCGACGTGTCCGGGATGCGGGATGAACGCATGCACGCCGCCGCGGTCGCACGCGCTGCCCGCGCAGAGCATGTCGAGGTGAGCTTCGGGCGGGACGACTTCTGGCGTCTGCTGCCGCGCGTTGCCGAAGCCATGGACGACCCGGCGGCCGACTACGCCACCCTGCCAACCCTGCGGCTTGCGGAGGTCGTGCGCGAATCCCTGAAGGTCGTGTTGTCGGGCGAGGGGGGTGATGAACTCTTCGCGGGCTACGGACGTTATCGCCGGTACTTGCGTCATCCGCTCTTGGGAGGCGGCAGGTTGCGGCGGCGCGGGACGTTCGACCGCTTCGGCACCGTTGCCCGGTTGCCGTCGGACTGGCGCAGAGGGTTCGATGAGGCCGAGAACGATGCCGCGCGACCGGGACGGTCGAAGCTGCAGGTCGCGCAGGCGAGCGAGGTCGCGGAATGGTTGCCGAACGATCTGCTCGCCAAGCTCGACCGTTGCCTGATGGCCCATGGCGTCGAGGGGCGCGTTCCCTTGCTTGATCCCCATGTCGCCGATGTCGGGTTTCGCCTCACCGACGACCTCAAGATTCGCAAGCGTCGGGGCAAGTACCTGCTCAGGCACTGGCTCGACCGCGAACTGCCGGAAGCCGATGCGTTTTCGGCGAAGCGAGGCTTCACGGTTCCGGTCGGCGCATGGATTGCCGAACGCGGATCGAAACTCGGCCGTCTCGTCGCCCGCACGCCCGGCCTCGAGAACTGGGCCAATCCGCGCGGCGTGGAGGACGTGTTTTCGAAGGCTGCGGATCGCGCGACCGGGTTCGCGGCCTGGACGCTGCTCTTCTACGCCCTCTGGCACCGCCGGCATGTCGAAGGGTTGCCGTTCGAGGCGATGGATGTGGAGACGATTCTGAAGATCTGACGTCGCGTCAGTTCAGCGCCGGCATGTCGATGACGTGGCCTTCCCGCGCCAGCGAGCTTGCGGACAGCTGCCGCTGCATCGCTTCTTCCCTGCGGAAGAGTTCGCTGTCGGAGGCCTCCGGCGGATGGTCTGTGATGACGACGTGACCGATCTCGGCGCGCTGCGCCAGTTCGATCGCAATCCGGTCGGCCTCCTTCATGTCATCGCACAGAAGGCTCAGGATCAAGAGATCGCACCCGAGCAGGAAGTCGATGAGGTGCGACAGATCCCCGGGTGGTCGAAGGGCGCATGCGTAGCCGAGCGAGCGATGGCCGCATTGCAGCCTGTAGGCCGTGCCCGGCAGCCCGCAGGTCACCGGAATGGAGACAACCTCAATACCGGGAACGAGGTCGAAGGACTGCCCGGCCTCGAAGTCGTTGAACGCGAGCTCAGCATTGAAGATATCGATCGGGACGGGAAACACGGGGTCGGTCATCAGACGGGTCAGAACCGCCTTGATGCTGCCTTCCTCGGGTTTGTGGCCGCACCAGAACGAGAAGCTGTTTTTCGGATGGAAGGCCGCAGCAAAGAAGGGCAGGCCGCAGATCCGGTTGAAGTTGGTGTGGCTGAAGAGCAGATCGCCCTGAACCGGGGAGCGGTCCATGAGGGCCTGACCCAGCACACGCAGACCGGTTCCGGCGTCGAATACGATAATCCGGTCGCCGCAGTCGATCTCGACACAGGGGGAATTGCCGCCGAACTCGGTTGTCTCGCCACCCGGCGAGGGAAGGCCGCCCCTGACACCCCAGAAAGTCACCGCTGAACGCTGATCTGCCAAAACGAAATCCCCGATGCGGGAAAGACCAATTCATATCAGATAGATTAAGATCAAGTCATGACAAGGCGTGTCGCAGACGTGGCGGGCGATGTGAAGACGCCATCTGCCACACCTGCGGCGCGCTCCTGATCGGTCGCGACGGGCACGAACCCACCATGTGGGGCCTGACCGACGACGGCCGCTGCAGCTACCTTCCGCACCCCCCTTGCCACGGCGTCTTCGACGGCCCGTCCGGTCGGTGGTGAGAAAGCGCATGGCGTCGACTTTGCCTCCCGATGATCCAGGTTCCCGCCGGCATTCAAGAAAACCCGAACGCTCCCGCATCTGCTCACAAGGCAGAGTGCGACGGGGCCCTACCGGGATGATCGTCCCGAAACGATCAGACGCTGTAGTACATCTGGTACTCGAGCGCGCTCGTCGTCGTCTCGGCGAGATGAAGATCCTGCCGCTTGATGTGCAGATAGGCTTCGATCATGTCCTCGGTGAAGACGCCGCCCTTGAGCAGGAATTCGTGGTCCTTCGCCACGGCGCGCACGGCCTCACGCAGGCTGCGGCAGACCGTCGGCAGATCGACGATCTCGTCCTTGGGCATATCGTAAAGGTTGCGCTCGAGCGCCTCGCCAGGATTGATCTTGTTCTCGATACCGTCGAGACCGGCCATCAGCATGGCTGAGAATGCCAGGTAGGGGTTGGCCGATGCGTCCGGGAAGCGGACCTCGACACGCTTTGCATTCGGGCTCTCAGCGTGCGGAATGCGGCACGAAGCCGAGCGATTGCGGGAAGCATAGGCGAGGAAGACCGGCGCCTCGTAGCCCGGAACCAGGCGCTTGTAGCTGTTGGTCGTCGGGTTGGTGAAGGCGTTCAGCGCACGGCCGTGCTTGATGATGCCACCGATGTAGTAGAGCGCCTCCTGCGACAGTCCCTGGTATTTGTCGCCGGCGAAAACGGGCTTGCCGTCCTTCCAGATCGACTGATGGCAATGCATGCCCGAGCCGTTGTCGTGCATGACCGGCTTGGGCATGAAGGTCGCCGTCTTGTTCCAAGCGTCGGCCACGTTATGCACGACATACTTGTACTTTTGAACGTTGTCGGCGCAGTTCACAAGCGTGTCGAATTGTATGCCGAGCTCATGCTGGCTGGGCGCAACCTCGTGATGATGCTTCTCTACGCTGACGCCCATGCGAATCAGGCTAAGCACCATATCGCTGCGCATGTCCTGATGCTGATCGACTGGCGGCACCGGGAAGTAGCCACCCTTGGGACTTGGGCGATGACCCCGGTTTCCTTCGGGAAAGTCCTCGCCGGATTTGAAAGGATCTTCCCGAGAGTCAGTGAAGAAGTATGTCGAGTTCGGCATGACATCGAATCGCACGCTCTCGAAGACGAAGAACTCCGGCTCCGGGCCGAAGTTTGCTGTGTCGCCGATGCCGGTCGATTGCAGGTGTTTCTCGGCGCGCCGTGCGACACCGCGGGGATCGCGATCGTAACGCTCCCCTGTCGTGGGCTCGTGCACGTCACAGACGATGACCAGCAAATTCTTGGAGAAGGGATCCTCCACGCAAGTTTCGAGCTGCGGCTTGAGCTGCATGTCGGACTCGTTGATGTCCTTCCAGCCGGTGATCGACGAGCCATCGAACAGCAGGCCTTCGGTAAGGAAGTCCTCGGTGATGGTATCCTTGTGATGGGACAGATGCTGCCACTTGCCCTTCGGATCGGTGAAACGGAAATCGACGAAATCAATGTTGTCGCGCTCAAGGCGCGCGATCACCTCTGCTGCGGTAGTCATGATCGTCTCCTCTGTCCGCATAATCCCAGGACCCGACCGATACAGCCAGCTGAGCATTCACGATATCAACTTGGCAGTCTATCAGACAATTCGAAGAAAACCTAGTGCAGAGTGAACGATTTCACGAAATCGTCATAACATCACGTGCCATGGCTGTGTGAACCGAATCAGGCGGTTAGCGCCGCGACCACCTCATCGAACACGGCATCAGCGCGCTCATGCATCTCGGCCTCCGTCAGGGGCTGGATCGGATGCTTCACATAGATGGCGCCCGCGTTGAAACCATGGATTTCACGCCATGCCTTGACCCCGGACTCGAACTCCTCCGAGAACAGGGCGACGGCGGGAAGGCCCTTCCGATCAATCTCCAGCATGTCCTGCAGACTGCACGACGTACAAGAGCCTCAATCGGCCAGCGCCTCGACGACGACGTCGCAGCGTTCGGTGATCTCAGCCGTAACGGCGTCGGAGGCCTTCTTGGCGAAGGTCTCCTTGGCGAACCGCTCGACCTTGATGCCGAGTTCACCAAAGCGCGCCTCAAGCCGGTCAAGCAGCAGATCGCCCTGCCGCTTGGTGATGTCGAGCAATCCGACGGTCAGACCGTCGAGCGACGCCGGTGGCGCCTTGCGCTCGCGTATCCCGCCCGACCGTTCCGAGGTCGGATCGAGCAGGGTCGTGCTGTGCGTCATGGCACAATCTCCCTCGTTATGGGTTGCGACCCGCGCGGACCGCTGGCCCAGCCATGGATGATAGTGGAGAATAGCCCGGCGTTGCTACCGGTTCGAACCAACTGGAGGTCGCCGGGGCCGAATTTCGGAATCAGCGTGCCGTCCGTCGAACGCACCGTGGCACCGGCTTCGACATCGGCTTCGTTGCGCCCTGTGCGATCCATCAGAGCGTAGAAGATGCGGGCGCGATCCCACCCGGCCGCGCGGTAGACCGACCAGTACTCGCCCGACAGCACCAGCATGGCACCCTGGCCACCACCGGCATCCTGCGGATGGCCGAAGGCATTGAGTGTCATGGCGATGTTGTCGGTCAGCGCGTCCGGTTCGCGGGCGTTTTCCATGTTGTGGATGCTGGTGCCGCAGAATCCGAACACGGTCACGGCGGACTTGCCCGGCTCGATGCCGCGTGACTGTGCCAGGGACTGCCAGGCGTCATCCGATTCATCCTCAGCGAAACACAGGCCGAACTTGCCTGGGTGGCCGAAGGTGGAGCGGTCCGTGCCGCCAGGCATGGCGCCGCCGAGATTGATCACGAGAAGCTGGAGGGCTCGCGCGATCGTGGCGTTCGCACGGTTGCCGTGGCCCAGGGCATTGTGGCCGGTGTTCATGCCGATGCGCTTGGCCACAGGGCCGTTCACGACCACGCAGACACCGGCGCCCATCGTGGTCGACATCAGGCCTTGCCAGGCAAAATCCGGATCCATCGCGGCATCGAGCGCGGCCAACACCACGGGGAGGTGCTCGGGTCGGCATCCGGCCATCACGGCATTGATGGCAGCTTTCTCGACTGTGCAGGTCGCACCCGAGGGCGGAATGATACCCAGAACCTCATCGGGCTTGTGGCCTGTGCCGTCGAGCATGCGCAAAACGCGGGCCGGTGTCGGTGTCACGACCGGAAGGCCGTCGGTCCAGCCCTGGTCAAAGGCGTACTCCATCGGATCGTCGGGGAAGTCGACGATGACCTTGCACGCGCTGAGTCCGGTGTCGCCGAACCGGGCCTGTAGTTCCTCGGCCATGCCGGAGGCGACCGACAGCGATCCGCAGCCGGGCCGTTCCTCGGGTAAGTCGATGCCGAGATCGTTGACGCCGGTCAGGTTCTGCCATTCGCCGCGATGCCAGCCGATGACCCTACCCGTCTCGCGGCCGCCCTCACGTCGTATCAGCGTCGGCACGATGTCGGTTTCAAGCGCGAACGAGGCCTGGAGATCACGATCGTCGATCACGGCAAGCCCGCGCGGAAACTCCGGATTGTCCTGGGAGTAGATCGCCTTGAGATCGCCCAGCCGCTTCAGTTCGGCCGCCACCGGCGCGATGAGCTGACAGGTCGGACAATCCTCCTTGAGGACAAGTGCGAGGCCGTCTGCGGGCAGGTCCATGGGCGCATCTCCGGAAGGGAAGACATGTCGTCAGGTGATGCTACGATCCCCGCCGTTACAACCAAAGCCCAAAGGGAGATCCCATGTCCGATATTCAACGCCTTGAGCCTGCCGCACTCTTCAGCGGCGCCGTCATCCACGGCGACACCGTCTATCTCTCCGGCAAGGTCGCGTCTGACAGCTCGCTTGACGTGAAGGCCCAGACCCAGGACATTCTCGACCAGATCGATGCCACACTGGCGGCCTGCGGCACCGACAAGTCGAAGCTGCTGACCGTGATGATCTGGCTCACCGACATGGGCACCTGGGCCGAGATGAATGAGGTCTACACGCCGTGGATCGATCCAGACAACAAGCCCTGCCGCGCCTGCGTTGGCGCGTCGCTCGCGGCAACGGAATTCCTCGTCGAGATCCAGTGCGTCGCCGCGCGTTAACGGCAGGCGTATGAGCCGCCGTCGACTTCGAGCAGGGCACCGGTCAGGAACTTCTGATTGGGATCGGGGAGGAAGCAGCCGGCGTTGTTGACCAGGATGTCGAGGCCGCTCATCCCGTCGATCGCGCCGGCGACCAGCGCCCGGCATGCCGCTGCCCTTCCGATATCGCCGGGGGCTGAGACCATGTTCTCACCGCCGAGTTCTGCGATGGTCGCCGCCACGTCGTCGCCCTTTCGGCCATTGATCGCGACCCGTGCGCCGTGCTCCAGGAATGCCTTGGCAGCGGCCTTGCCGATACCGCGGGTCGAACCGGTAATCGGAACGCGTTTGCCCGAGAAGCTCATGTCCGCTCTTCCGTTGTCAGCGGTAATCGTCCAGCTCGTGGACGTACCATTCGGCGTTGCCCCTGATCCACGCGATCTCCTCGTCGGTGAGGTCGCGCAGCTTCATGGCCGGCACACCGCCCCAGAGTTCGCCCGACTTGACCACCTTGTTCGGGGCGACCAGAGCGCCGGCCGCGACCTGGGCGTGTTTCTCGACCACGGCGCCGTCGAGCACCGTGGCGCTGGACCCGGTCAGGGTCTCGTCGTGCAGGTGGCAGGCGTGCAGATGGACGTTGTGACCCAGCGTGACCCAATCGCCGATGATCGTCGGGAACCTGGTGCTGACGTGAACGACGCAGCCGTCCTGAACGTTCGAGCCGTGTCCGATGCGGATCGGACCGTCGTCGCCGCGCACGACAGCGTTGAACCAGACACTCGAGTCCGGCCCCATCTCGACATCGCCAATCACCGCCGCGCCGGGCAGGATGAGCGCGCTGTCGTCGATCCGCGGCCAGACATCCTTGCAGGGCATGACGATGGGGCCGGGCGGGGTCGGCCAGCGGTCCTGCGCCATTACTCGGCGGCCGTCTTCTGACCCTGAAGGCCGAAGAAGCTGTCGTCGTCGTAAGGCAGGGGTACCTCGATGGTCATGTCCTTCAGGCGGGCGAAGCGGGTCGATTTCCCGCGTACGATCTTGCCATGGTAGCTGTTCGGCATGGCCGGTTCCTTGAGCGCAAAGGCGTCGGCTGCCGTGTAGTCGCAGATCAGCAGCGCGCGCGGTCGGTCGGTCAGGTTCGGACCGCCGCCATGGGCCATCCAGGTGTGCATGATGACGAGGTTGCCGGCCTTGCCGGTCATCGGGACGGCCCTGGCCTCAAGCTCCTTGCTCGTCTCGGCGTCGATGCTGCCGGTGAACGCGCCATTCTCGTCGTGATGGCTGAACGGCGTCTTGTGGGAGCCGGGAACCACGGTCAACGGCCCCATCTCCTCGTCGGTGTCCGACAGGAAGAGCAGGGTGGTCACCATGCTGTCGTTGGTATGGGGGTCGTAGGCGTGGTCCTGGTGCCAGCCGACATGGGTGTCGGTGCCCGGCAGCTTTACGTTGATCTTGCAGTGATGAAACTTCACGTCGGGCCCGATGCAGTCAGCGACGTGGTCGGGCACGGTGCTGTCGAACAGCGCGGCGCGCACGGCCTCGGAGATTTCGATCGGGTTGGAGACCCGGCGCAGGCGCGGATGCTCGGCCGTGTGCCCGCCTTCGAGGTCGAAGCGGGCCTTGCCGTCGAGGCAGGTACCCCAGTTGGTGACGTGGCCTCGGCTCTCTTCGATCCAGTCGTCGAGCTGGGCGCGAAGGGCGTCGAGATGCGGGCCGGTCAGCACGCCGCGGCAAACGACGTAACCGTCGCGCTCGAACTGCTCTTTCTGTTGGTCGGTCAGAAAAGACATGGGGTGCTCCTTCCAGAACGCTCCAATCTAGTCCCGCCGAGCGGCGTGGTGCAAAGTTTTAGCTGCCGGCCTCGCACTCCGAAATCGCGGTCTTGAGGTCGGAGTATTCGGTGCAGCCGAGCCGACAGATACCGTCAAGCGCCTCAGGCTGCTCCCGGGCCCTGCCGACGGCGCCGATTGTCAGGTACTCGCGGGCGTCCCTGGATAGAGTACGACAAAGAGCCTTCATGGTGCCGATCTCCCCATTTGATTCGATCCGGGGTTAAGGCTGACGGCCCGACGTGGCCGTCGGCAGACCGGATTGATCACGATTTTGCAACCGGCGACGTCAGAGTTTTACGCAGGTCGTCATTTCCTGCAGAGGACCCGATCACGCTCATGGCTGAACGCGCACCTTGTATTCGCCACAATCGGTTCCAATCTGACCTCAGGGCAGACCGCAAAGATCGGATTAAGGTCGGATATGAGCGATCAGCAGGAAACCATGGAGCACAAGCCCCTGGAGGAACACCGTGACTTCGGTGAAATCCGTGGCACCGTCATCAAGCTGGTGATGGCGTCGCTGATCGTGGGCTTCGTGATGCACTGGTTCGGCTGGACGTACATCGACATCCTGCGCGCGCTGACTGAGGACTTCGAGCAGCTCTTCACCAACTTCGTCGACATCATCTTCTGGATCGCCGAGATCATCCTGCTCGGCGCGACCATCATCGTGCCGGTCTGGCTAGTGGTCCGCCTGATGGGACGGGAGAAGGGTTAGGTCCTTCCTTCCGCGACGACTTCACAAAGCCAATCCTTGAGCAGCAGGGCGCCGGGCTCGGTGCAGGGAGCAAGGGTTTCGCAGGTCACCTTGCTGCACACCGGAATCGCACGATCCCTGGTCAGGCGGGAGCCCTTCGGTCCGGATCGACATGATGAGGTGAATATCGATGCCGGGGTGGCGATGGCGAAATCCCACGAGCCGCGGCGTGAGCCAGAGCACGGCGAACGAGGTGGTCGCGCGCACCGTGATGGTCTCGGCATCGGCCGTGTCGAAAATGCCTGTGGTTGCCGAGGTTGGATCCTCGAACGCCTTGCGCACCGTTGGCAGACAGGCGTGGCCGAGACGTTCGAACAGGGGAAACCCCGGCGCTCCTCAAGGTTGCGAACCCGGGTGCTGATCGCCTTCGGCGTTCGTCCGGGTCCCCCGGATGTACCGGCGAGGCTCTCGCGGCGGGCGAAGACCTCGAGGGCGCGTAGCCAGTTGGCGGGCGGCAACGGGTGCATCGCGACCTCCTCCTCGTCTGGACAAAAGTTTTCCTGTATCTCGGCCACAACAGATTTCCTTCGATGTCCTGTCATATCCGCGCGATGCTCTCTGCCCCCATGAGGAGGATCGCGTGGCGCAGGAAGTGGAGAGCCCGATGGAATCCGGTTCGAGCGGGTCGACATCGAACGGTTCGCGACGTGCTGGCGGTCGTGCGGCACGCCAAGCGCGCCGACGCAGCGATCCCGGCCGGGCACCTGCCATCGTTCGGCGCACGATTCCCGTCTACGACCTGCTCGACGACGATGCGCTGGCGGCGATCGAGGCCCAGGCCGACTGGATTCTGAAGGAGATCGGGATCGAGTTCCGGGGCGACGACGAGGCCCTGGCGCTGTTCCGCGAGGCCGGTTGCAGCATCGACGGTTGCCGGGTGCGCTTCGATCCCGGTCATGCCACGGCGCTGGCGGCCACTGCGCCCGGCGAATTCCGCATGGAGAGCAGGGACCCGGGCCGATCAATCGTGCTGGGCGGTGACCATGTCGTCTTCATGCCGGGCTACGGCTCGCCCTTTGTCACCGATCTCGACCGGGGACGGCGTTACGCGACGCTGGAGGACTTCGAGGCCTTCGTGAAGCTGAGTTTCATGACGCCATGGCTGCACCACGGCAGCGGAACCGTGTGCGAGCCGGTCGACATCCCGGTCAACAAGCGTCACCTCGACATGGTCTATGCCCATCTGCGCTGGTCGACCAAGCCGTTCATGGGCGGTGTGACGGCGCCCGATCGCGCCCGGGACTCGATCGAGATGGCGCGGATCGCGTTCGGCGCAGACCATGTAGACGAGAAATGCGTCATCCAGGCCAACATCAACGTCAACTCGCCGCTGGTCTACGACGGTGTCATGTCGTCGGCCCTGCGCATCTACGCCGAGGCGGGCCAGAGCACGGCGA
This sequence comes from Rhodospirillales bacterium, assembly GCA_014323865.1. Classification (NCBI taxonomy): domain Bacteria; kingdom Pseudomonadati; phylum Pseudomonadota; class Alphaproteobacteria; order Rhodospirillales; species Rhodospirillales bacterium. Next base: position 33,707 of record JACONG010000006.1, read on the forward strand.
TCTCGCCGGCCATCTTCGGTGGCGCGATGGGGCCGGTGACCCAGCCGGCGGTTCTGGCCCAGACCCATGCGGAAATCATCGCCGGGATCGCGCTGAGCCAGCTCGTGCGGCCGGGCACGCCGGTGGTCTACGGCAACTTCAACACCACGATGAATCTGAAGACCGGCGCGCTGACCTTCGGGACGCCCGAGGCCAATCTTTCGAACATGGCCTTCGCTCAACTGGGGCGCAGGCTGGGCGTACCGGTGCGTTGCGGCGGTCAGCTCACGGCATCCAATGCGGCTGACGGGCTCGCCATGCAGGAGTCGACCTCGTTCATGCTGGCCGCAATCCTGGCGGGCTCGAACTTCGTCTATCACGCAGCAGGCTGGCTCGAGGGCGGGCTGACCATGAGTTACGAGAAGTTCGTCATGGACCTCGACCACTGCGGCATGATGCTGCGCATGATCGCGGGGCTCGAGGTCAACGAAGCGGCATTTGCGAAGGACGCCTATGAGGAGGCGGGGCCCGGCCAGGCCTTCTTCGGCACACAGCACACGCTGGCGAACTTCGAGACCGCCAACTATGTCTCCGAGTTGCTCGACGCAGGGCCTTACGAGACCTGGATGGAAAACGGTGCGCCCGACGCGGCGCAGCGCGCCAATGGCCGCTGGAAGCAGATGCTGGCCGACTACGAAGCGCCTGCAATCGACCCGGCTGTCGACGAAGAACTCAGGGATTTCATGACACGGCGCAAGGCCGCCATGCCGGACCAATGGTACTGACGCTCAACCCAAGGGGGACACCGATGAGCAGGATGACACGCATTCCCCGCCAGCGACGTTTGCAGAGCGATGCGAAACAGGCTGGATTCAACTGGATGCCGATTGTTTCAACACGGCGCGGGGGTCGGGATCAGGGTGTTGTTGTGGCGGTGCCGATGCTGTCGCGTGCCCTTTCGGCCTTGCCTTCGTCGCTGCCCGGTGCCGGATGGAAGATCGCGGCGGGGTCATGCCAGGACGAGTGACGCCTGCCGTCTTCGTTTCGCGTCCCCGATCCCGGCCCCGCCGGTCAGTCAGACCGCGCTTTGTTCAGCGTCCGGAACACGGGATGGTTGCGCACCGCTTTGTTATGTTTGGCAAGATCGGCGGCGAGCTTGCCGTCTCCGGCCCGCGCGCCGATGTCGGCCCCGGCGTCGATCAGGGCCTGCACGGTCTCCGCTGTGCCCAACCGCGCCGCCCGGTGCAGCGGTGTCAAGCCGCCTTTCTCCCGCGCACCAATGTCGGCCCCAGCCTTGATCAACGCCTTCACAGTCTCCGCTGTGCCGCCACCTGCCGCTAGGTCCAGCGGCCTGTTGTCGTTTAGGTCTCGCGCCTCAATGTCGGCACCGGCCTTGATCAGGGCGCGCACATTCTCCACCATGCCGTGCTCCACCGCCATGTGCAGCGGTGTGCGGTCGGCACTCCCCCGAGCCTCGATGTCGGCACCAGCCTTGACCAAGGCCGCCACGGTCTTCGCTTTGCCCCAACGCACCGCATCGTGCAGCGGGGTATCGTGGCCAATGTTACACTCGTTGACGTCAGCACCGGCCTTGATCAGGGCCTGAACCGTCGCCGGAGTGCCCTTAGCCGCCGCATCGTGCAACAGTGCCATACCGTATGCGTCGCTCTCGGCAAGAAGTAGCTGGATGGTGAGCGTGTCGCCTTTCCGAGCGGCGCAGCGCAGCGATGTCAAAAGATTTGACATGTCATTCCCCTTCGTTACCAGCGCGGGATTGCGCTCGTCATCCATTCTTGTGTTGATCTCATTTCTGTTCACAGAACCAATTTTCGCTAGGTTTCACTCTGTCTTTATCTCCAAACCTATAAAGACCGGCTTCACCTCCCGCAATTAGAATAAGCTGAACGTTGTCAAACTCATCGATGTCCCACCTACGCTCAAAACCAGAAGTCCACATAGGGGTGTTTATTGTTGTGCCGTTCCACGTCACGGATGTTTCTGTCAGCGTAAGGTTTCCATGTGTCAGATAACTAGGCTCACATTCCCAGATCAGGCCTTCCGCTTCGGCTTGGCCGGCCAGCAGCAGCGTTGCCAGCATTGCGCCCGCGATCCCGTGGCGGGTCCTGCCACGCACATCCCGTGTCTCGGTGTCCGTCATTCTCTCGTCTCCTCAACCATGCCGATCCAGAGGGCTCGGCGGGTTGACGCCCGGGCGCATCTCCATAGCCCGAACGTCAGAGCCCGATTCCGATAAATGTTCTATGCGGGCGCAATGTAGCGCACGAGAGACGCATCGGACAATTGCTGCGTCACAATGTGCGCCGGAATTGTGCTCCAGAGGGGCAGCAGGGCTCTCACGGCCCATGTGCGGTGCCCCGACGGACGATCCGTCACGGACTGGCCGGGTGAGATGTATGGTCGGGAACAACAGCGACAAGGCGTCCGCGCGTGGCAATCGCCTCATATCGTTGCCGTCCATGCATGGTCGCACCCGGGCTTCCGGTATCACGACGACAGGAGCGCGGTCGACCAACTCTCGACAGGTCAGCGACCATCAAGCGCGATGGTGGCGGCCGTGCCGGGTGTTGTCTCGGCAAGTCGCGCCACCAGGGCTTGTGGGGGCGTCGTGGTCCATGGCTCAGGCACGATCGAGCCGAAAGAACTTGTGGGTCGACATGGCCGGACCTTATCCGCCGCGGAGCTAGGCCGCCCTGGCCTGCTTGGCGCGTCGTTTGCGCTCGTGCGGGTCGAGCCAGCGCTTGCGCAGGCGGATCGACTCGGGCGTCACTTCGACCAGCTCGTCGTCGGCGATATAGGTCATGGCCTTTTCGAGCGTCATGCGCACCGGCGGGGTGAGCAGCATCGAATCGTCCTTCCCGGCCGCCCGGAAGTTCGTGAGTTGCTTCGCCTTGAGCGGGTTGACGTCGAGGTCGCCGCCCTTGTTGTGCTCGCCGATGATCATGCCCTTGTAGACCTTGTCACCGGGATCGGCGAAGAGCGCCCCGCGCTCCTCCAGGTTCCACAGCGCGTAAGCTACGGCCGTGCCCTGTTCGCTCGAGATCATCGTGCCCGTGCGACGGCCCGGAATGGCACCACGCCAGGGCGCATAGCCGTGGAACAGGCGGTGCATCACGCCGGTGCCACGCGTGTCGGTCATGAACTCGTTGTGATAGCCGATCATGCCGCGCGATGGCACGTGGAAGACCATGCGGGTCTTGCCGCCGCCTGACGGACCCATCTCCTGGAGGTCGCCCTTGCGGGTGGCGAGCTGTTCGACCACAGGACCGGTAAAGTCGTCGTCCACATCGATGACGATCTCCTCGATCGGCTCCTCGCTGACGCCGTTCTCGTGATTGTCGCGCAAGACCACCTGCGGACGGCCGACGGAGAGTTCGAACCCCTCGCGCCGCATTGTCTCGATCAGGACGCCGAGCTGGAGTTCGCCGCGACCGGCGACCTGGAAGACGGTCTTGTCGTCGGTCTGGCTGACCTGAAGCGCAACATTGCCTTCGGCCTCGCGCTGCAGGCGGTCCCAGATCATGCGGCTCGTGACCTTGTCGCCTTCCTGGCCGGCGAGCGGGGAATCGTTGATGCCGAAGGTCATGGCGAGCGTCGGCGGGTCGATCGGCTGGCTTTCGATCGGCGTGTTGACCGAGAGATCGACCAGCGTGTCGGCAACGGTGGGTTCGGAGAACCCGGCGATAGCGACGATATCGCCGGCATGCGCTTCATCGATGGCCGTACGCTCGAGGCCACGGAAGGCCAGCACCTTCGTCACGCGCGCCTGCTGCAGCACGCTGCCGTCGCGGCTGAGCGCCTTGAGCTGCTGGTTGACCTTGACCGAACCGGACTCGATCCGACCCGTCAGGATTCGTCCCACGAAGGGATCGGCCTCAAGCGTCGTCGCGAGCATGCGGAACGCGCCCTCGGCCTCGACCGTCGGCGCGGGCACGTGGCGCACGATCAGGTCAAACAGCGGGGCCAGGGTATCGGCCGGCTGGTTGGCGTCCTCGCTGGCCCAGCCCTGCCTGGCCGAGGCGAAGAGCGTCGGGAAGTCGAGCTGCTCGTCGGTTGCGTCGAGCGCGGCGAAGAGATCGAAGATCTCGTCATGCACTTCGTCGGCGCGCTGGTCGGGCCGGTCGATCTTGTTGATGACGACAATGGGGCGCAGGCCAAGACGGAGTGCCTTGCCGACGACGAACTTGGTCTGGGGCAGGGGACCTTCCGAGGCGTCGACCAGGACGCAGACGCCGTCGACCATCGAGAGAATACGCTCGACCTCGCCGCCGAAGTCGGCATGGCCGGGCGTGTCGACGATATTGATGCGTATGCCTTGCCACTCCACCGAGGTCGCCTTGGCGAGAATGGTGATGCCGCGCTCGCGCTCGAGGTCGTTCGAATCCATGGCGCGTTCGGCCACCTTCTGGTTCTCCCGGAAGGCGCCCGACTGTTTCAGCAGGCCGTCGACCAGCGTGGTCTTGCCATGGTCGACGTGAGCGATGATCGCAATATTGCGCAGGTCCATGGCGTGATGCCCGGCGGTTGAGGGTGGGCAGGTTATCGGAACGCGTGAACTGCGCGGCCTTTAACGCAGTGCACTCCCTGGGAGCAAGCATTCAGGCCATCGGCTTGAGCGTGTGGAGGCCGTCGGAATCGACCGGATGGTTGGCAAGGACGCGATCGTCCTGCCGCATGCGCCGGCATCGTGGCGCCAGCCGGAAGGGCTCGTCGGTCAGGCAGCCCCGGGCAGAGCCACGGTTACCCAGAAACATGCCTACCCGGAAACATGCCGCGGCCCTCGTGGGCGATGATTTCGCCCCAGAGGGTGACGCGCTTCTGGAGCGGCGAGGTGCGGGGGCATTCGGTCATGGCCCAGCGTCCGTGTTAGAACAGGAACAAGAGAAGGTTACGCCGGATGGCATTTCTTGAACAGGCCCTGATTTTCCTGGCCGCGGCCGTGGTCGCGGTGCCGCTGGCCAAGCGTGCGGGCCTGGGCTCGGTCCTGGGCTACCTGCTCGCAGGCGTGGCGGTCGGCCCGTGGGTGCTGAATCTGGTCCATGGCGAGAAGGACATCCTGCATTTCGCGGAGTTCGGCGTCGTTCTGCTGCTCTTCGTCATCGGTCTCGAACTGCAGCCCAGGCGGCTCTGGGCGATGCGCAGGTCGGTCTTCGGGTTCGGCGGTGCGCAGGTCACGGTGACGGCCCTCGTGTTGTTCCTGGTCGCCCTGGCGATGGGGCTCAACACCGGGTCCGCGATTGTCATTGGCCTCGCGCTGTCGCTTTCGTCGACGGCATTTGCCTTGCAGATTCTCGCCGAACGCAACGAGCTTGCGACCCGGGCCGGCCGTTCGTCGTTCTCGATTCTGCTGTTCCAGGATCTCGCCGTGATCCCGATGCTGGCGCTGATCCCGCTGCTCGCTGTGCCCGACGTCACCCACTCCGACGACAGCTTCCTCGTGGGTGCGGGCAAGGCGATCGCGATGATCACGCTCGTCGTGGTCGGCGGCCACTTTCTGCTGCGTTACGTGCTTCGTGCCGTGGCTCGCTTCGGCACGCACGAGGTCTTCACGGCGATGACGCTCTTCACCGTCATCGGTGTCGCCGTGCTGATGGAACTTGTCGGCCTGTCGATGGCACTGGGCGCCTTCATCGCGGGCGTTCTGCTGGCCGAGAACGAATACCGGCACGAACTCGAGGCCGACATCGAGCCGTTCAAGGGGCTGCTGCTGGGCCTGTTCTTCATGGCCGTCGGCATGACGCTGAATGTCGGCCTGGTCATCGAAATGCCGCTCACCATCGTCGGACTCGCGATCGGGCTGATCGCAGTCAAGGTGATCCTGTTGATCGGTCTGTCACGCGCTGTCGGCACGACATGGAAGGCTTCCCGCAACATCGCGGTGACGCTGTGTCAGGGCGGTGAGTTCGCCTTCGTCATCGTGAACGAGGGAACGATGTCGCTTCTGCTGGCACCCGAGACCGCCGAGCTCATCGTGGTCATCGTGACCTTCTCGATGGCGGCGACGCCGCTGCTCTTCATCATCAACGACGCCATCGACCGTCGCACCCGCGAGGAGGAGCCGGAATACGAACGGCACATCGAGGAAGAAAACCAGGTGATCATCGCCGGCTTCGGTCGTGTCGGTCAGATCGTCGGTCGCATCCTGCGAGCCCGCAAGATCGGCTTCACGGCCCTGGAGACCAGCGCCGAGCAGGTCGACTTCGTGCGTCGCTTCGGCAACAAGATCTACTATGGCGATGCCAGCAGGGTTGAGTTGCTGCGCGCGGCCAGTGCCGACGACGCCGTGCTCTTCGTTCTGGCGATCGAGGATGTCGCTCGCTCCATGGCGACGGCCCGCACGGTGTGCAAGCACTTCCCCAATCTCACGGTTTATGCCCGGGCGCGGAACCGACAACATGCGCTGCAGCTGATGGAACTCGGCATCACGCATATCACCCGCGACACCTTCCACTCGAGCCTCGAGATGTCGCACGACATCCTGATGGCGCTCGGGTTCGGCGACTACGAGAGCCGGCGCACGGTCAACACGTTCAGAGACCACGATGTCGCTCGTCTGGAACACCAGCACCGGATGGGACAGGACGCGGCGGCTTCGGCCGAAGACAGCAAGGCCTGGACCCGGGAACTCGAAGAAATGTTCTCGCAGGACGAGAAGGAGGCCGCCGAGGAGCGGCGCTAGGCCGGCTCGCGAGAGACCGCTCCAGCTGGCGAAGACGATCACCTTCGCGATCCCGTCAGGATGGGCGTTCCGGCCGCCGGCCGGAGCTTCGCCGAGACCGGCTTTGCCGGGACGACCACGCGGGATATCGCGCGACGTGCCAGCCTGCTGCAACCGTCGCTCTGCCATAACTTCGGCAACACATCGGCCATGCTGGAGGTCCCGATCGAACGAGCCGATAGGCTCCTGGTCGACCATGCCGCCTAAATAGCAAAGCCCCGCCGCGGTACGTCCGAGGCGGGGCAATGCGTGGTCAGGCGGTAGCATGGTTAACCCCCTTTCCCGACATGTCGCCCGTCTGTCCGGCCTTGCGCCGGCGGGCATTCGATCCATCAATTGAAAGGACCGACAGTCATCTTCGCCCATACGCGGATTTTGTCAATTTCTATGATAAGCCGGCTGTGAATCGTGTCACCCGGCAAAGCGGCGCAGCACGTTGCGCGTGACCTGCTCGGCCTGGTTATCCCGGAGGCGCAGGCTGTTGACCCATTCGCAGCAGGCAGCGGTGAAGACCTCACCGCGACCGCGCCTGAAGTTGACGATCATGCCGTTGCCGCGCTCGACGCGTTCGAGCGTTTCGGGGGGCGTCTCGCCATGACGCCGCTCGGCCATGACGCTGTGGTCGAGTGTGCCGATGCAGAGGTCTTCGCCTCACAGGCTGAAATCGGCCTCGGCGTTGGTCGCCGGTCCCATGGCCAGGATTTCGATGCCCTCGGGCGCACCGTCCTCGCCGGTCGGGAAGGGCAGGCTGTCCCCGACGATGTGGTCAAGACCGTCGACCTCGTAGCCGAAGACCCGGCTGTCGCCGCCCGGAACATCGCCGTAGCCGAGCCAGGCATCCTCGAACGCCCGGTGCCTGTGGCGGTTGACAATGAACCCGCCGGAACCGCGCCCGACGCAGTGACCGAGGCCGGCCAGGCCGGCGCAGATGCCGCGTGAGGCGTTCACGCCGAGTTCGCGGGTCTCTTGCAGGAACGACGCACCGTCGGCTTCGGCCATGATTGGCGTGACGCCGTTCCCGGTTCGCGACCGCAACGTATTCGTCGGTCAACAGGGCATGAACGCAAGCTCTTGTCTGCACACTCAAGGCCCACCACCCTCCATGGCATTCCGATTCTGCCAGCCATCGAAGACGCAAGTCACGGCATCCACAACGGTCTGACGCGGTTTGTCCGTCTTGTAAGCCTTGAGAATTTTCCTGCGAACGTGACGCTCCAAGGCTTTGCCTGCCTCGGACTGCGCCAGCACATGGAGGAACCCGAGTACCACCAACCGCTCGTCTTCGCCGCAGGCCACGAGATCTTCCAAGGCCACGACGATCGCATCCGGAAGGCCCCAGGCCTCGAAATCGTCGAGTGTCGGAAATGGCCGCATGGCCCATGCGTTCAGCAACGCGACGAGCCCGGTTGGGTCGATAATCCCCGCTGCCGAGCGTCCCCGAAACGTGGGAGCTTCAGACCGCAACGAATAACATTCTTCGGCGGCCGGCAAGGAGGAAGGGTCAAGATCGTAACAGAGAGCCTCTGCGTGAACAGAACGTCGTGCCGCGTGCACCGTTCCCATCCCGTGCCATCCCGCGGCAACGACCTGGGGCACCTTATGGATTTCCGGGAGATGATCTGCCTTTTCGCCCTCGGCCCGGACATGGACCACGACATAGTTCGTCCATTGGCTCATGAGCTGATAGCTGACGGCAAGCTCGGTCGCTTCGTTGGGGTCATTCATGCCGAAAACACGCTGAGCGGCGGCAAGGCGAGCTAGGGTGGATGGCGACGCTCCTTCGGATCCAGGCACCGTCGGGCCTTCGTCGAACGAGAGGACCTCCGTCTCATGGCTGACAGTGCGTCCGTCGGCCAGCGTCACATCCAGGGTGACCGTGCCTGCCGGCTTCTCGGCGAACCAGGAAAAAACGTGCAAGGTGTCGCCGCCATAAACGGTCTGCAGCGGATTGGGCATGCTTCGCAGCGGCGCTGCAGGCCAGCGGATACCGGCGCTCTTGGCACGTGGCGCGTACATGCGCTGGAAATGGCGGTGGACGCGAATGGCCATATCCTCACGCGGAGCGACAAACTCGCAGGCACCGCCCGTCGCCTCGGCAAGCCCGCGCACGAGGTGCTCGGCGACCGCGCTGCCCACCCCGACCGTGAAGATGCGATGGCCGGACCTCTTCGCACGAGCGATGACTTCGTCGCTGTTCCAGGCCGCGCCATCTGTGATGAGCAGAAGGTCACATGGCAGGTCCGCCTCGTCGCGAGCTCCGTATGCGGCATCGAGCGCGGCCCCGATTTCGGTCCCGCCCATGTCGGCGTCGAGGGCACGAACGAAGCGTCGCGCCTGGGCGAGTGTCGTCTCCGAGACTGGCGTCTCGCGGCCGAACAGCGCCCGGTGGCTGCTGCCAAAGGAGATGATCTCAAAGAGATCGCTCGCCCGCAGCCCGTCCAGAATCCGCTCCAGCGCATCCCGCGCCTGGGCAATGGAATCGCCACCCATCGAGCCCGAGCAGTCGACCACGATCTTGACGCTGCGGCGCTCATCGTGGCTGGCCACAGGCACCTCTGGCCGGAAGCTCGCCAAGGCCACCCAGCCATCGAGGTCCCGCGCGACCAGTGCGCTGGCGGCTTCCGATCGAGAGAGGCAGGCCTCAAGGACGAAGTCGCGATCCATGGCCGGTGCGCCGGTGAGCGCGATGATCGTCGCCTCCGCTTCCGGCGCGACGCTGACGCTGTGCGAAGGGGAATTGAAGCGCGCGTCCTTGAGCAGCCCGCGCACAGCCATCCTGAGACTGAACGCTCGTTCCGCGTCGAAGGCGTACTCAGGTGCCTGGTGCGGTAAGAGGCCTGCCGAGGCGGGATTGCCGTAACGGGGTGCAATCGTCGTGGGCATCGCGAAGCGGATGCGGTCGCCGTTCCAGCGCAGCAGAAGGCCGTAGCGGAAGCGGATCGTGGCCGCTTCGCCCGGCAAGAGATTGCCTACGCTCGCTGTGTACAGTCCGGGTTCGGCCTGCTCCAGCAACACAGCGGCATCACCGTCAGTGATCGCCTCCTCATAGCGGCGCTCTCCCTCCGCTTTCTCGACCACCACACCGGCAAGCTTGCGGTCGCCGATCTCGACCTCGAAGCCGAGAAGCACGCCATCCAGGGGAAGGGGGAAGGTGTAGACCGCCTCGATGTTCGTCGCTTCGGGATTGCGATAGCGTTGCGTGACTGTGACCTCCGCCATGAGGTCGTTGATCGACGCTTCGGCGCTCACCTCTTCGAGGACGATGGCCTCACCGCGCACACCCTTCAAGATCGCTGCTGCACTCACGCTCATTACGATGTCTCCTTCTTCAGCTTGTTCAAAAGTACCGCTGCCTGCCGTGCCAGCGAGCGCACCTCTTCAGGCGCCAGTCCCGCCTCCCGCGGCTCGATGACGAGCTCCACGCCCGGACGGAGCATGATGTGGCTCCGGACAGATACGTCACCGGGTCGTCGGGGGCGCTCCGGCGGGACCACCCCGCCTTCCTCCGGTGCGGACACGAGTTCCCGTATCCGTTCGAGATTGAGGCCCGCGCGCTGCCATTTGCGAATTGTCAGCAGCTGCTCGAGATGTCCTCTTGTGTAGTAGGCACCTCGCTTGGCTCCCTCCGGGCGATCGACCAGTCCCTCCTGGATGTAAAAACGGACCGTGCGTCTCGGCAGATCCGCCAGGCTGCAAAGCTCGTCGAGCGAAAAGCGTTCGGTATCGTTCGGCATCATGGAATAGTATATAGCAGTGCAACTGTCGAAAACAAGTGTTAATTTATGATTCGTCGATTTCCCCGGCCATCCCTCAGTCCCACGGCTCGGAAAGTGGCCAGGGCTGGTCGTTCAACGAATGGCAATGGGCCCGCGGCCCGTTCCGGCGGAGGCTTGCCGCTGGCTGGCAGCGTCCGGCAGGGAGGGGGAGAGGGGGAGAGGGCGATCGGTGACGCGTCCCGGGGGCGAACCATGTTGACCCAGCCGGCGCGGCCCGATGATCTGACGGCGGACAAGCATCCAGCACGGTGGAGGTGGTCAACGCCAAGACCCACGAAACCCGTACCTGGCCCCGATCAAGGGCTGTCATGCGTGGCTCGAAGCCGTTGGAACAGCTACCTGACCGGTACCCAAGCCATGTGGTCGCGAAGGGGATTGGGGGATCAGAAAACATAACTTTGGGCCTTGCAAACGATGCCATGGACAGCCCCAAGCCCTTGAAAATCTCTGGATCATCACCACGTAAAGATGTTTAGTGAGCCCCTCGACGGTCCGGACCTTGACCTCGTGACATCAATTGCACAGCAGGAGGCCCCTCAAGAAGGCCGCAGCCAAGAACGCAACAACGACTGAAAGGAGAACAGGAATGACGATCAACACTCTCAAGACAGATGTTGCATATCGGCACCCAGTCCCCGGAGCCTCGAATGATAAACTAATCCAGTTCAAAGCCAAGTTCTATAAGAAGACTCCTTGTTACGTGATAGCACTGCTTCTTGATGGCTTGGGTGGCCAAGTCAAACGCGAGTTCGATAAGGCCAGAGTCCACTTCGAGATCAAGGGGGAGATGGTCAAGATCACCATGCTCAAGGAGCACATGTGCCCGAAGGTGAAGGTGCACCTAAGAGCAATCGAGGAAAGCACCCTGCTCTAGGCGAGAAAGAAGGATTGAAAGTTCGTGACATCGCAAGGTGAACGAGAAGGAGAGCGATGTCGAGATCACGGCCACGCAGGCGTATATCAAGCGTCGTAGGTGAACTCACCCCCTCAAGACCGACTGATGGGGCAAGGGAGCCGACTCCGGCTGGTCCCCAACCCGAGGAGGGTGAGATGATCGGGCACCCTGTGCCCGGAGCCTTGACGTTCAGGATTTCGCAGTACCTCGGGCACAGCGATTCGCAAATTACGGAGCGGGTTTATGCAAGAGTCTCGCCCGATGACCAGGCTGACGCCCTATGATGCGTTTGAACGGTTTTCGGTGCAATGACACCGAAGAGCACTGTCCGGTAGAGGGCCAAGTGCCTGATTCAGGTGGTGGGCGCAGCTGGGATTGAACCAGCGACCCCTGCCGTGTGAAGACAGTGCTCTCCCGCTGAGCTATGCGCCCACCGCGGTCGGGAAGTGTAACGTTCTTAAAAGGTGGGCCCGCGGGCTGTCAAGCGCCGGCGGTCATCCCGATCTCGCAGCCGCCGCGCATGACCGCCGTGACGACAAGCGCCAGACCGACGAGGATGAAAGCGAAATCCATGCAGAGCCCTGTCTCCCAATCCCGCCTTCAGCGCTTGGAATCTACTCCAGGGTCGTGACCGCCGCCTTCACGCGTCCGTTGCCGCGCGCGATGTCGAAGCCGCGAACGGATGGCACAACTTCGAAGCACTCCTCGGCGATGTTCAGAACGCCTGCCAGGCAGAGCTCACCGTCCTCGATCCGGTAGGTGCCGCTCTCGGTCTCGCTGAGGTTGTCGGCTGAGGTTCCGCGCCGCACAGTCACGGCATCGCCGTCCGCAGCGAAGCTCGCGCCGTAAAACGGGTCGCCGTAGTGCATGAAGCTCTCGCCTGACAGCGTATGGCCGGGGATGATGGCGAGCAGGGTCGCATCCGAGAGCGCAACGGCCCCGTCATTAATCTCAACCACACCCGCACGCATCTCGATCGCACGATTGACGATCTCGTCGCGGTGGTTGACCTGATAGTAGTTGTCGCCGTCCGTATAGATGTTGGTGCAGTTGATGTCCTGGCCGAGCGTCAGGCAGAGCTGATCGTCCACGATGTCCCAGCCGCCGGACCAGGTGAAGCCCGTGTCGTCCATGCCCTTGAAGCCGCCGTCCGCCGTGTGGTTTTCGTCGTACCAGTGGAAGGTCCCGGTATCCTCGTTGTAGCGCAGGCCGAAACGCGCGACGTCGCTGTGCGCCGCAGCGAGCGCATCGCCGGTCAGCAGCTGCGCCGATGCCGGCACATCCTCGAGATTGGGATCGCCGAAGAGCTCCAACAGAACTGGCTTCCAGATCAGCATGATGATGGTCCCGCCGATACCGAACGCGGGCAGAAGCAACGCGCCGAACACGTGCCACTTGCCTTCGCGGGCGGCCATGATCGAGATGTAGAGACAGGCGAGCGCGGCACCACCAAAGGTGATGAGTACGAAGATTCCAATCCACATGGCGGTAACGCCTACCCCCGCTTGAAGCCGTGTTTTCCAGCGCGGAGTTGCACCGTCCCCGGACCGGCTCCGCCAGACTTCTCTCAGGAAACAGTGTCGTGCGCAAAAAGGCAAAGCCTTTGTTGTTCGCCCTCCTGGCATTTCTTGGCCGATTGTAGATTGTTTGGAAACATGACTTCTGGTTGCAACAACAAAGTGGACAGTCATGAACGTCAAAGCGCTTGTCGGCGCCGCCGACACCCACGCATGTGAGGCTTGTCGAGCTCGAAGGACTTGCTCCCGACCTGTTCGACTGCAACCATCCCGTCGTTGGTGGCACCATGGGAGGCGACCGATGCGTCGGGAACGTGGCAGACCTTCTGCGGGGCCTGTGCCCCGGCGTCTGACGCCGTACGGCTTGTTGCACCGCAACGCAGGCGTCAATCGGCGATGGGCAGGTCGTAAGCCTCGACCGGAGGCAGATTGCCGCCGAATCGCTCGCATTGGACAAGGGCGGAGTTGCACGAAGGACCCTGACTCAGGCTGGAACAGCCCTGGTCGCGGGTCAGCACGTTCGGATTGCCGTGGCGTTCCAGGGCTGACGGCTCGCCGGGCTCGTCGCTGTCGAACCAGGAGCCCGTGGCAACATTGATGACACCCGGGCGGATGCGTTCGGTCACGACGGCACCGGCGAGGCAGGCGCCGCGTCCGTTGAAGATGCGCAGGATGTCGCCATCGACGATGCCGCGCGCGGCCGCATCGTCGGGGTGGATCAGGCAGGGCTCGCGGCCGCGTATCTTTGTCGCCTGGCTGGCGCTGCCGGGATCGAGCTGGCTGTGGAGTCGCCCGGCCGGCTGATCCGACATCAGGTGCAGCGGATGATGCGCGGCGTCGGCGCTGCCGAGCCACTCCCGGGGTTCGCGCCAGACCGCATGGCCGGGGCAGTCGTTGTAACCGAACCCGGCGATGGTTTCGCTGAAGAGTTCGATTTTGCCCGATGGCGTGGGGAGCGGATGGGCGTCCGGGTCCTCGCGTAGCTTCGCGAGTTTCGCGGTGGTGTCGTTCCCGGTCGGGATCGAGAGCATGCCGCCCGACCAGAAGGTCTCGAAGTCAGGCAGGTCGCAGCCGGCGCGGTGGGCGTTGTTGCGGGTGATGCCCCACATATGGCGGATCCAGCCCATCTCGTCGCGGCCTTCGGTGAAGTCATCGCGCTTGCCGAAACGGTCGGCGAGATCGGCGCAGATATCGTGGTCGTTGCGCGCCTCGCCGAAGGGGTCGGCCAGCTTGTGCATGGGTGTAAAGAAACCGCCGTGGGCGCTCGCCGCCCAGTCGTTGCGCTCCAGGAAGGTGGTGGCCGGCAGCACGATATCGGCCACACGGCAAGTCGGCTGGAAGAAGCTGTCGTGCACGATGACGGTGTCGGGACGGCGGAAGGCCTGGACCAGCCGATGCAGGTCCTGATGGTGGTGGAACGGGTTGCCACCCGCCCACCAGACCAGCCCGATCTCGGGCATCGTCACGTCTTCGCCGTTGTAGGGCATGGTGCTGCCGGGCTGGAGCAGCATGTCGGCCACGCGGCTGACCGGGATGTAGCGTTGCTCTCCGGGTTTGATCTGCGGGAACGCCGCCTTGCGGAAGGGCAGGCGGCCCACGCCGTAGTTGTTGAAGGTGCCGAGCCCATAGGCCATCCCCTCGCCGGGCCGCCCGATGCCGCCCAGAAGGGCCGCCAGCGCGCAGGCCATCCAGAACGGCTGCTCGCCGTTATCGGCCCGCTGCAGCGCCCAGGCGACGGCGATCAGCGTTCTCTTCTCCGCCATGCGCCGCGCGAGATCGACGATGGTCGCTTCGTCGAGTTCCGTCAGCGCCGCCGCCCAGGCGGGCGTCTTGGGCGTGCTGTCGGACTCGCCCATCACATAGGCGATGACCTGGTCGCCGCCAACGCAGCAGCGTTCCAGGAAGGCGTGGTCGACATTGCCGTGTTCGATCAGCCAGTGGGCGCAGGCGAGCATCAGCGCAACGTCGGAATTGGGGCGCGGTGCCAACCATTGCACATCCGCCAGGTTGTCGTGTTCGTGCCGGATCGGTGAGACCGAGACGACCTCCACGCCCGCCTTCAGGCAGGAATCGAGGCTCTCGTTGTCGACATGGGGGCCGGTGCTGCCGGCATCGATCTGCGCGTTCTTGAAGGGCAGGCCGCCGAAACAGACCAGAAGCTCCGTGTTTTCTCGGATCGTCGGCCAGTCGTGCCCAGCGTTGATCATGCCGAACGAACCCAGGAAACGCGTCACGACCACCTCGGCCGCGGCGGAGGAATAGGTGTTGAGCGCGGCGACGTAACCGCCGGTGAGGTTCAGGAAACGCTTGAGCTGGCTCTGGGCGTGATGAAAGCGCCCAGCCGAGGCCCAGCCGTAGGACCCGCCGAACACGCCATCCGACCCCAGCCGGTCGCGTGTCGATTGCAGGGCTTCGGCGGCAAGGTCGAGCGCGCTGTCCCAGGCGACCGGCACGTAACGCTCCCGCCCTCGCCCTTCGCGGCTGTCGGGACCATTGGCCAGATAGCCTTCGCGCACGAGCGGGCAGGGGATGCGTGCGCGGGGATCGGCGACATCGGCCAGATTGGCGGAGATGCGGGCAGGGTCTGGATCATCGCCGGCCGGGCGCATCTCCGGCAGGCCGCCATCCGTCCGGATCTGACCTTCGTAAATGCCCCAGTGGGCGGCGGTGGCGACACGATCCGACATGCCGCTTCTCTGGCACAGGCCATGCGGCGTGTCAGCATCACGGTGTTGTGCCACAAGGTGCGCCGAACACGGGGACAGAGACATGACGGCATTCGATTCGCCGCGCCCCGGGAAGAACGTCGCTTTCGCCCATGTCCGTCTTCCTGGGGATGTGGAGCAGGTTGATGTCGGAGACGACCGCCGTCATGCTCAGCGAGCTGGCACTGTTACTCAGCGCGACCATCTGCTGCGCATGCTGTGCGCGTTCGCCGAACATCCGAACGACCGGATGCGCCACCATCTGGCAGCCCAACGACCTCGGCACGTGGGACAACCGCTGCATCATGCATATCGCCACGCCCAACTTCACCAGCCACAGCAGGATGCACCGCATCACGGTGCTGGGTGACCAGCCGTATCACGAGGGTGGTATGAAGCTCACGCCCGACGAACAAGCCATGGCGGATGGCCGCCGCGGCCCAGTGCTCGAGTTCGCCATCGGTCTGCTGGCCAAGGCCGGGGCGCTGCACGGCGCGGAACGGTTCCAACCGATTGCGGCAGCCTATGTGAACACGACCTTCGCGGCGATCCAGCCGCACCACGATTTCCTGAAATGGGTCGCGGACGAGGGGACCGAGGTTGCGGTGCCGACCTGCACGAACGTCGGGGTCCACGACCCCGACAACCCGCTGCTCCGGCGCGACGAGGAGGGGTTGCGCGATTCGACGCGCAGCCGCGCGCTCAGGGACTTGCACGCGAAAGTCGGCTGCAAGCTTGCCATGACCTGTGCGCCTTATCAGCTTCCGGGCGCGCCGGGGTTCGGGGCGCAGATCGCGGTCTCGGAATCGAATGCGGTGAGCTACTTCAACAGCGTCGTCGGTGCGCGCACGCTGAAGTACGGAGACTACATCGACCTTTGCGCCGGGCTGACCGGCCGCGTGCCGCTGTGCGGGCTTCACACCGACGAGGGCCGCCTGGCGACGCTGCATCTCGAGGTTGCGACGTTGCCCGAGGCGCTGGCCGCCGACGATCTCTCCTATCACCTGATCGGTCATGCCATGGGGCGCAAGGTCGGCATGAAGATCCCTGTGCTCACGGGCGTGAACCCGGCTGCCACGCCGGAGAACCTTCGCGGCATCAGTGCGACCGGAGCCTCGGCGGGCGGGGTGGCGATGTATCACGCGGTGGGCCTGACGCCAGAGGCGCCCACACTGGATGCTGCGACCGGCGGGCGCGAGGTGGAGCAGGGCGCGATCACCGTCGATGACGTCATTGCGTCCAGGAACGAGATGACCGGATTCACGAAAGGCCCCATCGACGCCGTGGTGATCGGCACGCCGCATGTACCCCTCAACGAAGTGGAACGTCTCGCCGGGCTGATCGACGGCCGCCGGGTGAAGAACGACATGCCGTTCTACATCCAGATGAACCGCTTCGTCCTCGAATGCGCCCGCGAGCAGGGCTGGATCGACACCATCGTCGCCGCGGGCGTGACGCCGGTGGTCGATACCTGCCTCTACTGGCGGCCGGTGGCCCATGGCCTGGTCGGCCGCGTCATGACGAATTCCGGCAAATATGCCTACTACGCGCCCGGCGAACTGCCGGTCGAGACGGCGATCGCCAGCCTTGATGAATGCGTTGAGTCGGCTGTGCGCGGCGAAGTCTGGCGCAACCCCGACCTGGAGCTCGCAGCATGACGCCGCTCAAGCCGCTGATCGGGGGCAGTGTCGACGCGCCCGTGCTCGTGCTCAATGCGCCGATCAGCTTCTGGGGTGGCGTCGACCATGAAACCGGCCGCATCACCGACAAGAGCCACCCGCAGCTCGGCGTTCTCGTTGGCGGCGCATGCATGGTCGTGCCCAACATCCGTGGCTCCGGCGGCACGCCCGGCAACCTCGCCGACACCCTGCGGCGGGGCTGCGGGCATCGTGATCGGCTATCCCGACGTCAACGTCATGACCGGCATCGTCGTCGCGAACAGACTTTACGGCACGTTCTGTCCCATGTTCCTGGCCGACGAAGAGCAGCGCACGGCGTTCGCGACGGGCATGCGCGCGACGATCGGGGAAGGGGGCGAGGTGACATTCTGCTGATGCCGATCCTGGTCAGCCGATTCTGGTCACGGGCAACACCAACGCGCCCACGGTCATGCTGAGAGCTTACTTCGGATCGCCCACATCTGCAACGCCGTGATTCCCGTCTTCCAGTTCGAGGCCGCCAACATTCATGCCAGCTGATGGCCGAACCTGGAGCGCTGATTCCTGGCCTTCGACGACCTGGGGTGCGCCGCGCGCTCGGCCGATAGGTCAGAAAGACGGGGAACGGGCGGAACACGTGCTCCGGCAGGCAGCGCACGAGGGATTCCCGTCCCCGGATGACGCGATGTCGTATTGATGTCGTATTGGCGCACGAGAGCCGGAGCATGAGGGCAAGGGGGAGAGGAGCCGTTAGAGTTCGGGCAGCACGGTGTGCAGTTCGTCCATGCGGTCGATCAGGCGGTCGCCGCCGAGTTCTTCCACGGGGATGGTCGTGTAACCGTAGCGAACCAGCACGCAGGGCATGTCGAGACCCTTCGCAGCATCGAGGTCGGCGCGGCTGTCACCGATCATGATGGCGTCGGCGGGCTCCACGCCAAGGCGTTCCAGTACCACGCCGATGTGTCGGGGGTCGGGCTTCATCACACCGGTGTCACCGCCCACGACGGCGCCCATGAACGGCAGCAGGCCGAATTCGCGGACCACGATGTCGGTCGCAACCTGGCGCTTGTTGGTGCAGATGCCGAGGGCGACACCGTCGCCATGCAGCGTTTCGATGGTCTCGCGGACCGTAGGGTAGACGCTGGAGAGCCGGGTGCTGCGCGGAACGTAGTGATGGCGGAAACGCTCGTTGAACCAGTCGACACCCTGCTCGGGCATGCCACCGGTCTGGTCGAGGGCGCGGTCGATCAGGCCGGTCCAGCCGGTGCCCACCATCTCCCGGATCATCCGGTCGGTGAAGCCGACCCGTCCGAGTTCCGCCATGACCATGTTGAGCGCATCGGCAATGTCGGGCGCGCTGTCGATCAACGTGCCGTCGAGATCGAACACGACGGCTTGGAAACGGTGACGACGCGGCACGGCTGGCTCCTGCGGCGGGCGGGCACACCCTACGTTGGCACTTCTTCCCCATCAACACGGGTGCTGTAAGCCTTTGAAAGACTGTTTGTCTTGGCCGGTTCCGGATCGTTGTGGCACGTTTCGGCCCCCTTCCGGGCACACATGTTCCTTTCTCCAGATGAGGTCTCCATGACCGATGATCTCGCCCTTCCGGGTGTTGCCGTGGTGGTGTTGGGGGCAGGGCTCGGCTCCCGCATGAAATCGGACCTGCCAAAGGTCATGCACCGGATCTGCGGTCGTCCGATGGTCAACCATGTGCTTGATGCTGCTGCGGGGATTGCGCCCGAGCGAACCGTGGTGGTGATCGGTCCCGGCATGGACGACCTGGCGCGGGCGGTCGCGCCGGCGATCACAGCGGTCCAGAAGACGCCCCGCGGTACGGCCGATGCGGTAAAGGCAGCGCGCGATGCGCTGCAGGGTTTCAACGCCGGTGACGTGATCGTGGTGTCTGGCGATGCTGCAACCATCGAAGCACGGACGCTCCATGACCTCGTTGTGGCCCGTCGGTCGAGCGGTGCCGCGGTCGTCGTTCTCGGCATCAATGTCCGGACCGCGAACCGGTACGGACGCCTGGTCGTCGACGCGACGGGTGGCCTCAGGAAGATTGTTGAGTTTTGTGATGCATCAGATAAGGAAAAGTCAATAAGCCTTTGTAATTCAGGAATGATGAGCATTGACGTGTCGGTTCTGTTCGATCTTGTGGACGCGATCGGCAATGACAATGCCAAGGGTGAGTTCTATCTGACGGACATCGTCGAACTGGCGTGCCGGAAAGGCGGTCACGTCGCGGTTCTGGAGATCGACGATCCCGATGACACGATCGGGGCTGACGACCGCGCCGACCTGGCCCGCTTCGAGGCCGTGATGCAGCGCCGCCTGCGCGAGCGCGCCATGGCCGAAGGCTGCGGCATGATGGCACCCGACACGGTCTATCTCTCCTGGGACACACGGATTGGCCGCGACGTGACCATCGAACCCCATGTCGTGATCGGGCCGGGCGTCTGCATCGGCGACGGGACGATCGTGAAAGCGTTCAGCCATCTCGAGAACTGCGTTGTCGGCAAGAACACGCGTGTCGGGCCCTATGCGCGGTTGCGGCCCGGCGCGGACGTCGGTGACGGTGCGCACATCGGCAACTTCGTCGAGGTCAAGAACGCAGCCATCGAGCCCGGCGCGAAAGCCAATCATCTGAGCTACATCGGCGATGCCCGTATCGGCGCAGGCGCCAACGTCGGGGCGGGCACGATCACCTGCAACTACGACGGCTACCTGAAGCACCACACCGATATCGGCGCGGGTGCGTTCATCGGTTCCAACACGGCGCTCATCGCGCCGGTCAAGGTCGGTGACGGCGCGATCGTGGGGGCCGGCAGCACCGTCACGCGCGACATTCCGGCCGATGCGCTGTCCGTGGAACGTTCGGACCAGATCACACGGGAGGACGCTGCGCCCCGGGTTCACGAACGCAAGGCGGCCGAAAAGGCGCGTCGCAAACAAGAACAACAGAAAGGTTAGTCCATGTGCGGCATCATCGGCGTTGTCGGCAATCCCGACGCAGCACGCCTCCTGGTCGACGGCCTCAGACGGCTGGAGTACCGTGGCTATGACTCTGCCGGTGTTGCGGCGCTTGTCAGCGGTGCCATCGATAGCCGCCGGGCCGAAGGCAAGCTCCACAATCTCGATGCTAGGCTGCATGACGCACCGCTTCCGGGCCACATCGGCATCGGCCACACCCGCTGGGCCACCCACGGCGCGCCGACCGAAGGCAATGCGCATCCGCATATCGCCGGACGTGTCGCCGTGGTCCACAACGGCATCATCGAAAACTTCCGGGTTCTGCGCGAGGAACTTGGCGCGCAGGGTGCCCGCTTCGCCAGCGAGACCGACACCGAGGTTGTCGCCCATCTTCTCGACCGCCTGCTCGATCAGGGGCTCAGCGTCGAGAAGGCTATGGTCACGCTGATGGAGCGTCTGGACGGCATGTTTGCCCTGGGCTTCCTGATCGGCGGCGGCGAGGACGTCATCGTCGGCGCCCGGCGCGGTGCGCCGCTGGCCGTCGGCTGGGGGGACGGCGAGATGTATCTCGCCTCGGACGCCATCGCACTGGCACCCTACACCCGGAAGGTGACCTATCTGGAGGAGGACGACTTCGTCATCGTCCGCCAGGACGGCGCCGACATCTACGACGCCGGCGGGCGCAAGGTGAGCCGTCCGGCCGTCATCACGCAGCTCTCCGGCGCGACGATCGGCAAGGGCAACCATCGTCATTTCATGGAGAAGGAGATTCACGAGCAGCCGACCGCGATCGGCGAGACCCTGGGTCGCTATCTCGATCCCGCCACGGGCGATGTGACGCTGCCCGATCTCGATGTCGACCTGACGACAGTGCCGCGTGTCACGCTGATCGCCTGCGGAACCGCCTTCTACGCCGCGCTGATCGGCAAGTACTGGCTGGAACAGCTCGCGCGGCTTCCGGTCGAGGTCGATGTTGCCTCCGAATTCCGTTACCGCAACGCACCGATGCCCGAGGGCGGCGTGGCGATGTTCGTCTCGCAGTCCGGCGAAACCGCCGACACACTGGCCGCATTACGCTATGCGCGCGAGCAGGGCCAGGTGATCGTGACGATCACCAACACCGAGACCAGCACAATGGCGCGTGAGTCCGATGTGGTGCTCCCGACCCACGCCGGGCCCGAGATCGGCGTGGTGGCAACCAAGACCTTCACCTGCCAGCTGTCTGTCCTGCTGAGCTTTGCCATCTCGGCGGCCCTGGCACGCGGCACGCTGCGCGATGAGGCGCTCGCCAGCGCGTCGGCTGCGTTGGCCTCACTGCCGACCCAGATGTCCCGCGCCCTGCGTGTGGAAGAGCAGGCCGAGGCCATCGCACACGATGTCGCCGAGGCGCGTGATGTGCTTTATCTCGGCCGCGGCACCTCTTACGTCGTTGCGATGGAAGGTGCTCTGAAGCTCAAGGAAATCAGTTACATACACGCAGAAGGTTATGCGTCAGGTGAAATGAAGCACGGGCCGATCGCGCTGATTGACGAGCGGGTACCGGTGATCGTTGTGGCACCGACTGACGATCTTTTCGAGAAGACCATGTCGAACACCCAGGAAGCTGCCGCTCGTGAAGGTCGCATCATCCTGATCACCGACGAACAGGGTGCGCGCGAGGCCGGCGATCTCGCCGAACAGACGCTTGTCATGCCCGGGATTGATCCCCTGATCGCTCCCGTGACCTATGCGGTGCCCGTGCAGATGATCGCCTATCACGCCGCGGTGCGGAAAGGCACGGATGTCGACCAGCCGCGCAACCTAGCCAAGAGCGTGACCGTGGAGTAGGGCGGGGGCTGGCGGTCGACTCCGCCGACTTCCGTTTTGACTGGGCGCGCAGGACCAAAGCCCCATTGCAGATCGAGGGGATCGGGACCGAGGCCTACGCGCTGGACGACCACCCTGCTGACCGCCGGACAGGAAAAAGGCCCATGAAGACGCGGATCACTGATCTCTTCGGCATCGAACATCCGATCATCCAGGGCGGCATGCACCATGTCGGTTTCGCCGAGATGGCCTCGGCCGTCTCGAACGCGGGCGGTCTCGGCATCCTCACGGCGCTGACCCAGCCGTCGCCGGAGGCGCTCGCGGACGAGATCGCGCGCTGTCGCGAGATGACGGGCAAGCCCTTCGGCGTGAACCTGACCTTCCTGCCGTCGTTCCGCCAGCCCGACTATCCCGGTTACGTGAGGGCAATCATTGAGGGCGGCGTGAAGGCGGTCGAGACCGCCGGCAACAATCCGGTCCAGGTCCTGCCGCCGCTCAAGGAAGCGGGCGTTGCCGTGATCCACAAGTGCACCTCGGTGCGCCACTCGCTGAAGGCACAGTCGATCGGCTGCGATGCGGTCTCGGTCGACGGCTTCGAGTGCGGGGGTCATCCGGGCGAGGACGATATCCCCAACATGATCCTGCTGCCGCGTGCAGCCGACGAACTCGAGATCCCCTTCGTCGCCTCGGGCGGCATGGCCGATGCGCGTTCGCTGGTCGCCGCCATGGCGCTGGGGGCGGAAGGCATGAATATGGCGACGCGCTTCATTGCGACGCAGGAGGCACCCGTCCACGACAACGTCAAACAGGCGATCCTTCAAGCGACCGAGCGCGACACGCGGCTCATCATGCGCCCGTTGCGCAACACCGAGCGTGTGCTGAACAACAACGCGGTCGAGGAGATTCTCGCCAGGGAAAGGGAACTCGGCGACGCCATCACGATTGAAGACATCGCCGAGGAGGTCGGTGGCGTCTATCCGCGTATCATGCAGCAGGGCGAGCTCGACGCCGGTGCCTGGTCCTGCGGCATGGTCGCGGGTCTCGTCTACGACATCCCGACCGTGAAGCAGCTCATCGACCGCATCGTGAGCGCGGCCGAAGCCCTGGTCCGCAAGCGGCTGGAAGGTTTCCTCGCGGCGTAGGCGGCGGGCCGCACAGGGCACCGACCGGAGACCTGGCGGTCTTGCACCGGGCGATCGAAAGCATGGCGGCAGAGATTTCGTAGCCCGTGACGTCCGGGCCTTGTGCCACAAACGGGGCACTGATCCGTTCGGTGTCGCATCCCGGCGCGATCATGCGGGCGGAGCGTTCGGGTCGCGTGATACTGCGCGGCGATGCGGGTGAAATCGGCATTGGCCAGGGGATCCGTGTCCTTCTCGTCTGCCGGCGAGCAGCCCATGGGCCTATGCGTTGGCACGCACAGCCCGTTCGAGCCTTTCCATGGCGTCCTGCACCACGGCGCGCGGGCAGGCGACGTTCATCCGGGCGAACCCCGTTCCGCCGGGACCGAAGGCGCTGCCGGCTTCGAGCCGGATGCGTGCCCGGCTGAGAATCCGTTCGATCAGCACGTCTTCCCCGAGACCCGCGCCGCGCATGTCGATCCATTGCAGGTAGGTGCCTTCAATTGCAATCGGCTGGAACTCGGGCAGGCGTTCGGCGCAGAAGTCGCGGACCAGCGCCATGTTCCCCGATACATAGGCGAGCAGGGCGTCGAGCCATGGACCGCCGTCCCTGAAACCCGCCATCAAACCCGCCTTCGAGACCGGGTTCAGGCCCCAGTTGCCGTCATGCAGGCTGCCTTCGGCATAGGCCTCGCGCAGCGTCTTGTCGGGGATGATGACGTTGGACAGGTGGAGGCCCGCCAGGTTCATGGTCTTGGAGAGCCCGCTTGCCTGAATGGTCTTCGCAGTGGCTTCGCCCGCGACGCTGAGGAACGGGACGAGCCTGTGACCAGGCATGATGAGATCGCCGTGAATCTCGTCGGCGAAGATCATGACGTCGTGGCGCAGGCAGATCTCCGCCATGCGCGTGAGCTCGTCGGCTGTGAAGCAGCGGCCCACGGGGTTGTGCGGATTGCACAGGATGAAGAGCCGGACGGCGGGATCAGCGCAAGCGTCCTCGAAACTGTCGAGGTCGATCTCGTAGCGGCCGCCGTGGAAGGTCAGCTCGTTGGTGACGACCTCGCAGTTGTTGACCGAGATCGCATCGAAAAAGGGCGGGAAGGCGGGCGTCTGCAGCACGATCCTGCTGCCTTGGGGAATGAACCGTCGGATCGTCAGGAACAGGCTCGGAAGCACGCCGCGGTGGGTCAGCACCCAATCCGGCGCGATCGCCCAGTGGTGCCGCTCCAGCTGCCAGCACAGAACAGCCTCACGATAGGCGTCGCTCTCGGCGGTGTAGCCGAGGATGCCGTGATCGATACGCGCCTTCATGGCCGCGGTGACGCAGGGCGGGGCGGCAAATTCCATATCGGCGACCGACATGGAGATGGGAGCCGGGCCCTCGCCCTCGAACAACGCCGTGGGCGCGTCCTGGCCGTGTGCTGCCATCGAGAAATCCCACTTCGCCGCAAACGTGTTGCGGCGATCGATGACCGTGTCGAAATCGAAACTCATGAACGTCTCCGGCTGTCGGTTCCCAGGACCTCTCTACCTGCGTGGCGTCATGACCTCAACGGGCAGGGGTTCGGTCAGATAGGGCAGGTGTCCGACACGCGGGGACCATGAATCGTCGGCACGGCGACGTGCTCGGCAATCGCCTCCATGATTGCGAACCAGGCGAAGCGTGCTGTCGTGTTGGTTCTGGCTATCTTCGAGCTGCGAGGGGCGTTTCTTCTTCGCAAGGCACCTTGACGGGATATGTCAAGGCCGACAACCTCTTCTCGGATCGTCGTGTCATCGGCAATCTCACAATATCTGCCAATTTTAGTACAGGTGCGGTCACGACAATCGCAGGCGATTTCAGCCAGTTTGACGACGGTGCCTTGTCGGGGACGCTCACGGGTAGCAGAACGATCAATCTGAGCACGATTAACAGTTCCCTGGATGGTACGATTACCCTCTCGGAAGAGGGTACGAATATCGACACAACTGTCGACGGGACAATGTCCGGTCGCGTGCGCGATATAGGTAGCGTGCTGGGTGGCGCAAGCGGTGCTGAGAACGATACGCGCAGGTTGTTCGTACACGGAGGCCTTACAGGCACCTTTACGACGGGCGAAACTGCCGATGATATCGACGGTGGAGCGTTTTACGCTATCCAGAACTGAAGTGCAGTAAGGAAGACTTCAGGCGGCATGGCCGCCTGAAATCCTCTGTGTCTCCCGATGCAGAGCAGATTGACGCACCCGGTTGGAATCCCATCAGGTTCCAGCCGGGTGCGGTCCGTTCTGGCCTGACAATGTTCTGGCCTGTCAGGGATCGCACAGGCAGACCACTGCTGCCCGCACTCCACGACGCCCAACGACGCATGTCCCCGCATCAGCGTCATCCAGAGGTGCCGGTAGACAATACACGCGCTCCGGCATGGCGATCATGCCGTCGGCTTCGACGATGTCGGCGTCGTCGGTCGCGATGTCCGGAGAGACCGCGACGAGTCTGTCGTCCCTGATCAGGATATAACCACGCTGGATTTTGCCCCGATTGCGGGGGCGACCGATGGCACGGTGGCGTTTCGGATCAGGCATCGGGTCGTCATGGCGCGCTCGTGCCCAGCTGCTATGGTGAGCCAGGCCAGAGCATGGTGGCCGGGCGGCCACAAGCACCGCCTTCCTGACGGAGAAGAGTGTGAGTATCTGGGGAAAGATCTTCGGCGGCGTTGCCGGATTTGCGATGGATGGGCCACTTGGCGCGATCCTGGGCGCGGCGGCAGGCCATCTCGTCGACCAGGGATTGCGCAGGGGCGACCCCGCGACCGGACAGAGCGGGGAGGCCGCTCACCGGCTCGGCCGGGAAGACCTTCAGGTCGCCTTCGCGGTCGCCGTCATCACACTCGCAGCCAAGCTCGCCAAAGCGGACGGCCATGTCACGAAGGCCGAGATCGCGGCGCTCAAGCGCGTCGTCCGGATACCCGACGACGCTACAAGGCACATCGCTCGCATCTTCAACGATGCCAAGAAAAGCCCGGAGGGGTTCGAGCCCTATGCCCGGCAGATCGCAACCCTCCTGCGCAACAATCGCCCGATGCTGGAGAACCTTCTCGGTACGCTGCTGATGATCGCCCACGCCGACAAGACCTATCATCCGGCCGAGCAGGCTTTCATCGCCGAGGTCGGCCACATCTTCGGCTTCTCACCGGTCGAGATTCGAAGAATCGAAAACATGTTCGTTGCTGGTGCCCCGTCGACCGGGCCCGATCCCTACGAGGTGCTGGGTGTCGATGCCTCGGCGAGCGACAACGACGTCAAATCCGCCTACCGCAAGTTGCTGCGCGAAAACCACCCCGACACGGTCGTGGCTCAGGGCCTGCCTGAGGAGTTCGTCGAGGTGGCAAACAGGAAGATGGCCAAAATCAACGCCGCCTACGACCGCATCAAGGCAGAACGGGGCCTGTCCTGACCACTCACGCCGCTGGCCCGGACTGCTGCGCGGGCAGAATGACGGTGATCCGCATTCCGCTCCCTGGCGCGCTGTCGATCGCCAGACCGAGACCGGTGCCGAGTCGATCCGTTTCCTCAACCGCCGCCGGCAGTGGTCAGCGTCTCGATGACACCGTGTTGGGCCGTCCGATGAATCTGGCCGCCGCCTTCAGGACCTGGCCGAGCCCGGCACGATCCTGATCGACGGTCAGGTTTCCTGCGACGCCTTCGAACAGATCACGCCCAAGGGGTTCGCGCGTCCGATTCGGATCTGCACGGTGAACGACTTCCTTTCGGAAGAGCGCCGGGACAGGCGGTGTGAGTTCTCATGGGTCGGCGAGCGCGTCGAAGTCAATGAAATCGACAGCTCCGACATCAAGACGGCGATGTTCCGTTAGGCAGTCAGGCGCTGAACAGGACCAGAATCTTCGCCGATGTTGCAACCTTCTCCGTCGCACGGCCGAAACCCAGCAGGCTCCCGAGCGTGCCACCGAAGGCGCCCATCACCAGCAGATCCGCATGCATCTCGTTGACCTGGGCGAGCAGGGAGCGTGCCCAGCCACGCGCCGAAAGGCTTCGGTCGCCATAGCTTTTCCACTGCGCGACGGGGATATTCCAGGCAGAGAGGTAACTTTCGAGTTCCGCGTCCGTCTCGCTGCCTTCACGGCTGAGCACGGTGAAGCTCTCGGCCTTGCGGATCAGCGGCAGGGCGGCACGCAGCGCACGGCCTGACTGCAACGTTCCGTTCCAGGACATCACGACATTCCTGATCGGACCTGTCCTGGGTTCGGGCGGCATCACGACCACCGGGCTGCCGATATCCCAGAGCGCTGAGTTCAGCGCCACGGCATTCGGGCCCTCGGTGTCCGACAGCCGTTCGAGCATCAGAACGTCATGATAGGGTGCGGCCATTTCCAGCACATGCGCCGGGCCAGCCTCCATGTCGACGAAGCGACAGCCGGCATAATCCCTGGCTTCGGCGTCAAAGGCTGCTTTCGCTGCGTCGAGACGCTCATCGACCTCGCTCGAATTGTCGTAGGTCGCGATGGCCATGTCGAAGCTCGCTGCGGTCAGCAGGACCGGCGCTCGGTTGTGATAGACTGACAGCTGCGCGTCGGCCGCCTGTGCGAAGGAGACGGCCGTCTTCAGCGATGCGGCGTCATTCTCCGACCCGTCGATCACCACGGCAATGCTTCTCATAATGGACTCCCAAGTCATACCCTTCAGGTCGTGTCAACCTTGTGACACTCGTGATCGCAAGTCCAACGGACTTTCAGGGCTCCGATGTGACCGAAGTCACGGCTTCCAAAGAGTGAACCCCCGTGGGACCCGGCCACACCGCCCATCAGCGCACCACGACCGGCGCCCCGCAGGACTTCGCCGCCCGATATCCCGGTGTCGGCCGTTGCGGTGCCAGACGAGGACGCCGTGGCCGGGTCGTATGCGCCAGGGATAGCCGTCGCCCTCGGGGGTGATCGAAGTCCTGGTCGATGAACGCAAGATTGCAGGCGACGCCAGCGCGCACTGAATCGACTGGTTCTCCTCTTCGAACAGGCGGCGAGTACGAGTGTCGCTGCCAGCAGGTAGACGAGCGGCAAGGGGCACGCAAAGAGCGAAATGGAGAGGGCGTGTGGCGGACGGGGAGGGATTCGAACCCCCGAGAGACTCACGCCCCTGACGGTTTTCAAGACCGCTGCCTTCAACCACTCGGCCACCCGTCCGTTCGGGTTATTTGCGGCTTTCGACCGCCCGCGTCAATCGTCGGATGCTGACGTGAGCCTGCGCCACGGCAGCCAAACCGCAATCGTTTCGGCGATCATGACGTCGCCGTCGTCACCGGGATGGACACCATCACCGGCCATGAGCGTAGCCTTGTAACGTTCGCGCGCAAGAAACGACGGGAAGAGCCTGGGATATGCCGTCGATCTTCTCGCACAGCACGATGCAGTCGCAGGCCATGTCGCCCTCGGGAAGACCGCCCGCATCGCGCCTGTCGCCGGGGCTCGGGCAAGGCTAGATTCCCGGTAACGAACACAAGGAGGCGCGCATGACGACGCAGTACACGGACCGGGTCATCGAAGGCATGCAATCGCTCTACGGCAAGGGGTTTCTCTCACCGGGCGGGCCCGACGAGATGGCCGTCTTCCTTGATGGTATCGACCTCGGCGGTTGCCACGTCCTCGACATGGGATGCGGCATCGGCGGCGCCTCCCTTATGCTGGCGGGCGAGTTCGGCGCGGCACGCGTCACAGGCGTCGACATCGCTGCGGACCTGGTCGAACGCGCGCAGGCAGCGGCCGAAGCAGCGAGCCTGGCAGACAAGACCACGTTCCAGCCGATCGAACCCGGACCGTTCCCGTTTGCCGATGCGTCGTTCGATGCCGTCTTCATCAAGGACGTCGTCTGCCACATCGAAGACAAACACGCTGTCTTCGCCGAGGTCGCCCGTGTCCTGAAACCGGGCGGCAGGCTGTTGTGCGCTGACTTCGCCGACGGTGAGACCAGGGACGAACGCGCCCGGCTCTACGACGACTGGATCGCCGCCATGCAGGTCTATGGTCTCAGCTTCCACTTCGAGAAGCTCGGCACCTACACCTCAGCCTGTGAGGCCGCCGGGCTCGAAGACATCTCCGTGCGCGACCACACCAGGCTCTCGGCCCATGCCGCCGAACGCGAGATGACATTTGTGACCGGTCCGGACGCGGGCCCGCTGCGCGAGGCGCTGGGCGAGGAGAAATTTGCCGCGCGGATCGCTGCCAGCACCACGCGCTTCAAGGCACTCGGTTCAGGTGCTCTTCACCACGTGCACATGTTCGCGACAAAAATCTGATCGCGGGATCAGCGGAAGGCGAGACCGCCGCTCACCACTCTACAAGGTGGCGAAGACAGAGCGCCGCAGTTCGCTGCGGCATCGGTGTGAACGGGATGGAATCGGACGCCTTCCTTCTTGCCAAGGCGTTGGTCACGGCGATGCCGGCTGCCTGGCTGACGCTCGGCGTGCTCGACAACATCATCCATCCCTCGGTCAATCGAAACGACGTTGCCCGGGTGCTCGCGCTCGAAGCGGTCGAGGGTTGGCCGGAGGTGAAGCAGCAGGTCGGTCACCGGGCCATCACCAAGCCGATGGTCGGCCGCATCGTCTTCAGCTTCGTGCTCCTGGGTGAACTCCTCGCGACGGCTCTGTTGTGGGCCGGTTCGATCTGGTTCTTCCTGGCCTGGCTCGGCACGGCTGATGCCTGCGCCAACGATCGCGATCTTCATCAGGGTCCGTCCGCTCCGAATGCCGCCTGGCGATCGAACGCAGCTGCATCCTCGATCAATGTGGCGAGACGTTCGGCATGATGGTCAAGAAGGGCCTCACCGGTCTCGGCTGTGGCACCAGCTGCGTTGCCGACGACTCCAAGCGGGTTCAGGTCTTCAACCTGCCAGGCAAAGCCGAGACTGCCACCGTGGCCGAATCGCTTGTGGTTCGCGGCCAGCAGGCGGGCGTTCGAGGCAAAGTCGTCGGCCTGCTCCATGCGCACGAGTTCGGGCCGCAGCGCGAGCATGATTGAGGTTTCGCAAAGGCCGCCATGATGCCCGTGGTCGCGCTCATCGGCGTCGATCAGGCCTTCAGGCAGCGACCAGCCCATGTAGTTGGCGCGCACGACCAGCATGGCGAGACGCGCGCGCAGACGTTGTGCGACGAGATCGACAATCTGCGGCTGGCCGCCATGGGCGTTCACGATCACAAGCCTGAAGATGCCGTTGCGCCCAAGCGACGCACCGATCTCGGTCCATGAGGCCAGGAGGCTCTCCGCCTCATGGCTCAGCGTGCCGGCGAAACTCGTGTGTTCCGTGCTTTCGCCGATCGCTTGGGTGGGCAGGATGACGACGTCAAACGCCCCGTTCAGCCGGCGGAGGGCGCGGTCAACCAGTCCTTCGGCGATGATCGTATCGGTACCGAGTGGCAGGTGAGGGCCGTGCTGCTCCACGGCACCAACCGCGAATACGGCAACGCAGCGCTCGCCGGAGAGAGCATCGAGCTCCGGAGACGTCAGAGACAGCCAGTCATGCACATTCGCCATGGGCGATGCTTAGTCCAAAACACAACCCATGGGAAACCGGAGGCGCGGCCGGTGATGAGTTGCTGTTGTTGCTGTTTCCGATGCCGGCGTTGTTCTTGCCATCGCGCGACCTGCCGCTTCTGGCACCACCGATCCCTCCGGTTGCGATGCTTCCGCCCCCTACCATTGGATTACCATTGGACCCCGGTATCGCCGGCAATCATCCCATCGCCGCGCGGCATCACTGAGAGGTGACGAACTGGGAGTTCTCTCGGTATGTGGTCCGGCAGCCTGGCATCGCGGGGTCTTGAGAACGCCCGGACGCAAACCGATGTCCGTTCAAGCGGATGTCTCTAGAATCATCCCAAACATCGGAGACGATCTTGGACAGCAGCTCAATCATCGCGTCGATCGCCGCGAACGCCCTTGAGACCCAGGAACGCATCAAGGGCGTCGTCGTCGAAACGCCGTGTCTGCGTTCAAGGGCCCAGCCGGCGGAAGAGTCCGGTCTGATTTTCAAGTGCGAGAACTTCCAGCACACCGGATCGTTCAAGCTGCGTGGTGCCATGGCGAAGCTGACGACCCTGCCAACCGACATGCCGGTCATTACGGCCTCGTCCGGCAATCACGGCATCGCCTGCTGCCACGCCGCGATGACCACCGGACATAAACTCACGGTGGTGCTGCCGGAGAATGTGGCGAAGGCCAAGCTCGCGCTGATCGACAGTTATGGCGCCGGCACGATCCTGCAGGGCTTCGATTCGAGCCTCTGCGAGGTCCACGCCAAGGTTCTGGCCGCGGAACGGGGACATACTTACGTCTCGCCCTACAACGATCCGACCGTCATGGCGGGGCAAGGAACCATCGGGCTCGAACTCCTGACCCAGCTTCCCCGGATCGACAACGTCTTTATCTCCATGGGCGGCGGCGGCCTGATTTCCGGGATCGGATCGGTGCTCAAGGTCCATGCACCCGAAGCGCGGATCATCGGCGTGAGCGCGGTGAACTCGGCCGCGCTGGCCGCCAGCATGGAGGCAGGCCGCATCGTCGAGACCGAGCATTTCGACACGCTGGCCGACGGCTGTGCCGGTGGCGTCGATGAAGGCTCGCTGACGCTTCCGGTCTCCATCGAAATAGTGGACCGGG
Organism: Rhodospirillales bacterium; assembly: GCA_014323865.1. Taxonomy (NCBI): domain Bacteria; kingdom Pseudomonadati; phylum Pseudomonadota; class Alphaproteobacteria; order Rhodospirillales; species Rhodospirillales bacterium. The sequence goes on from JACONG010000006.1 coordinate 65,520, forward strand.
TGATCCATTGCAGCGAAGACGAGATCGGCCACGCCCTCCGCACGCTTGCGTGGACCGACAACATGATCGTCGAGGGTGCCGCCGCGCTGGCCTATGCCGCCTACCGTCAGGACGAAGCGGCTTTCTCGGGACAGACCAATGTCGTGCTTCTCTGCGGCGCCAACTTCGATCGGGCGAAGATCGAACCGGTTCTCACCGCGGCGAACTAGCCGTCCTTGACTCCGTCGGCGCTTCGGCTCCGGTGCGCTCGACGATCAGGCCGTGGTGCCCCAGCCTGCGGTGATAGGCGAAGTTGAAGATGTCGCATTTGCAGTTGCGGCCAAGGTCCATGTTGCAGCCATGGACGATCAGCTCGTCCTCGATCGTGGAGCACATCGCCACGACTTTGCCCGAAGGTGCCACGATGCAGCCCGCTGTGCGGGTCTTCATTTGCAGGGCTGTAGTCACCAAAATGCTCTCGCTTCGACAACTCCGCTACCTTCCCCTTGCAGGGTGAGGGCCGGTAGCTTTGCGTCCCGCTGTTTCCCGCGGTTTGTCTTTTTCGAGGATTCTTGCGGCACCAGATGGATCCCTGCCAATCCAATCAAACACTTGGCCAATCGAACACTCGGTATGCAAACAACGCTACTGCCGTTCCAACCCGTCTTGGTGTAACCTGGTGTAACGAAGATCGTACCTGATGGGTCATCCGCGAAAAAATGGGGGGACCGGAAAAATGAGGTTCTGGCTGATCGCCGGGGGCGGCATTCTGGTCGGTGCCATCCTGCTCACCTGGTTCATCGAGTGGACCTTTGCGGCCGATGGCGTCGAGCTCGGCTTCCACGGCACCTTCGCGGTGTTCCTCTGCCTGATCTTCGTTCCCGGTCTCACCATCGCCCTGATGCGTCTTGCCCATCTCAGCGACCGGACCGGCGTCGATCGCGAAGCTGCAGAGCGCTACGACGACGAGCTGCATCGCCGCGACTGAACATTCGGCCGGCCGACGATTGCGCCTTTCATGGTCCTGTGTCACAAGAAGGAAATGGAACAAAACCAATACGGACCGATGGTGTTTTCACACCTGACCATTCTCGTCCTTGGCGCCCTTCTCCTGCTCATGGCCCCCACCGCCGCGCAGCAGCAGGAATGGGACGACTTTCTCGAGGGGGTCCGGGCCGATGCTCGCAGCGAAGGTGTGAGCGAAGCAACGTTGAACGTCGCCCTTAGCGACCTGCAGCCGATTCCCCGCGTGATCGAACTCGACCGTCGCCAGCCCGAAGGCACGGTGACCTTCGAGGACTACATGGAGACTCGGGTTCCGGCCGAGCTCATCGACACGGCCCGCCAGCGCTACGCCCAGCACGAGCCGCTCCTGGTTGCGATCGCGGATCATTTCGGACTCGACCCGGAGTTCATCGTGGCCCTGTGGGGCCTGGAAACACGGTTCGGCAGCTACACCGGCGGTTTCGACGTGGTCGCTTCGGTCGCGACCTTGGCTTGGGACGAACGCCGCAGCGACTTCTTCCGTGCCGAGCTTATGCACGCCCTGCGCGTCCTTGATGAAGGCCACATCGCGCGCGACGATATGAAGGGGTCGTGGGCCGGTGCCATGGGCCAGAGCCAGTTCATGCCGTCGAGCTTCAATACCTATGCCTACGACTGGGACCTCGACGGGCACCGCGACATCTGGACCAACAAGGGCGACGTGTTCGCATCGGCCGCGAACTATCTTTCACGGTCTGGCTGGCGGGAAGGGCTGCCTTGGGGCGGCCCCGTGAGCCTGCCGGCAGGATTTGATACCGCGCTCAAAGGCAATCGCAAGACCATGCTGCTGTCCGACTGGCTCGACCTTGGCGTCACGTGGATCGGCACCGGTCCCGTGGTGGCGCTCAATGAAGACGCATCGCTCGCCATGCCGGGCGGCGAGGATGGGCCCGCATGGCTCGTTTTCGAGAACTACCGTACCATCCTGAAGTGGAACCGCTCCGACTACTTCGCGATATCGGTGGTCACGCTTGCAGACGCCATAGCTGGACGTTAAGCTCCACGAAAGACACAGCATCTGGTGCCTGTAATGTTCGCGACCGCTTCATTTCCCAGTCTGACGAGGCTGATTGCTGTCCTCGGCGTCTTCTTTCTGGGTCTTGCGGGCTGTACCAAGACCAACGTCCCGGCGACCGTCCTCAAGGAAACCACACCGCCCCAGCCGACCGGTAACTACAAGGTCGGCAATCCCTATGAGATCAACGGCGTCTGGTACTACCCAGAAGAAGATCCGTTCTACGACGAGGTCGGTATCGCCTCCTGGTACGGCAAACCGTTTCACGGCCGAACCGCGGCGAGCGGCGAAATCTACGACATGAACGAGCTAACGGCGGCGCATAAGACGCTGCCGATGCCGGTCTATGTCCGGGTGACGAACCTTGAGAACGACCGTTCGCTTGTACTCCGCGTCAACGATCGCGGGCCCTTCGTCGAAGGACGCATCATCGACGTATCGCGCCGCGCCGCACAGCTGCTCGATTTCGAGGCGGCTGGTATCACACGGGTGCGCGTCCAGGTGATCGACCCCGAGACCCAGCAGACCTATGCCGAGATGGGGCAGGAGCCTCCGCCGAAGGACGGGTTTCTGGCAGCGACAGAGACGATTCCGCCAACCGAGGTCATCCATATCGAAGAGAAGGTCAGCGGTGATGTCTTCGTCCAAGTTGGCGCCTATGCCAACGCCGACAACGCGTTTGTTGTCAGCAACGCCCTGACTGAGCTGGGCGAGGTCCAAATCGACCGCGTGATCGTCGACGACACCGTCCTCTACCGGGTTCGCATCGGCCCTTATGCCACCGGCGATGCGGCCGAACTCACCCGTCGCGAGGTGGCGTTTCTCGGTTATCCCGAAGCGATCATCATCGTCGACCCCTAAAACGGCTGGCCATGATCTGCTCCAGGCGTCAGAATCCCGCAGCAAGGTTCCAGCATCGTGCTACCGGCGGGACGAAGTCCAAGACCCCATGATCCGACGTTTCCTTATCCCATGTCTGGCTGTCCTGCTGTTCGCGGCAAACATGGCGCAGGCCTTCGATACTGGAGCGCGTGAGGCGATCCTGATCGATGAGATGACGGGCACGGTGCTGTTATCCAAGAACGCTCAGGCAATCACCTACCCATCGTCGATGACCAAGCTGATGACGGTCTACATGCTCTTCGAGCGCTTGGCCGATGAAACGCTGAGCCTCGGCGATACCCTCGCGGTGAGCGAAAAGGCTTGGCGCATGGGCGGCTCCAAGATGTTCGTCGAGGTCGGGACGAGCGTGAGGGTCGAGGACCTGATTCGCGGCATCGTCGTACAGTCGGGCAACGACGCCACGATTGTTGTCGCCGAAGCGCTGGCGGGATCGGAAGACGCGTTCGCGCGGGACATGACCGACAAGGCGCGCGAACTCGGCATGAACTCCACCATATTCCGCAATGCCTCGGGCTGGCCAGACCCCGAACACGTCACCACAATTGAGGATATCTCGATCCTGGTGCGCCGGACCATCGAGGATTTCCCGCAGTACTATCACTACTACGCAGAGACCGAGTTCACCTTCAGCGAGATCACCCAGTCGAACCGAAATCCGCTACTTTACGCCGGTATCGGCGCTGACGGGCTCAAGACCGGGCATACCGAAGCCGCCGGCTTTGGCCTGGCCGCTTCGGCCATTCAGGGCGACCGTCGCCTGATCCTGGTGATCAACGGCCTCAAAACGTCGCAGGACCGCGCCTTCGAGGCACAACGTATCCTCGAATGGGGGTTCCGCGAGTTCGACACCTACAACCTCTTCGCATCCGGGGAGGCTGTCATCGAGGCCGATGTCTGGCTGGGTGACGTCGACACGGTGCCGCTGGTGCTTGACGAGGACCTTGAGATCACGCTGTCGCGCACGGCTCGGCGCGACATGGAGGTGAAGATCGTCTACGACGGTCCGATCCCCGCGCCGATCCAGGCAGGAACGCCGGTCGCCAGCCTGATCGTCGAAGCGCCCGCCATGCCGACGATCAAGCGCACACTGCTGGCAGGCGCCGATGTCGGCGAACTCTCGTTCATCAGCCGCTTGGGCGCCGCCGTCAGCTTCCTCATCTTCGGGCCGCCAGCCAGCCCTTGAACCCGGGCCGTTTCATCACCTTGGAAGGCGGCGAGGGGACTGGAAAATCAACTCAGATCCGTCTGCTTGCGTCGTGGCTGGAAACCGATTGCGGCCTCACAGTCACGGTTACGCGCGAACCCGGTGGCGCACCGGGTGCCGAGGACATCCGCACGCTGCTTGTCGAGGGCGAGACCGACCGCTGGGATCCGCGCACCGAGGTCCTGCTGCACGTTGCAGCGCGGCGTAACCATGTCCTGACCACGGTCCGCCCCGCGCTGGAGAGCGGACATTGGGTGATCAGCGATCGCTTCGCCGATTCCACCCGCGCCTACCAGGGCATCGTGCAGGGGGCAGGGGAGGCCTTCACCGGATCGCTCCATGATCTTGCGATCGATGGCCTCGAGCCCGACCTCACGCTTGTGCTCGATCTTCCAGTGGACAAAGGCCTTCGGCGCGCTGCCCAGGGCGGCGGCAGTGATCGCTACGAGCGCATGGGCACCGGGTTTCACGAGCGCCTGCGGGCAGCCTTTTTGGCGATCGCCAAAGCCGAGGCAGATCGCTGCATCGTGATCGATGCACTGGGCAGCAAGGACGAAGTGGCCAAGCGCATCCGGACGGCGGTGGCGGACCGATGGCCGTAGACGACGATCCCATTGATCCCCGCGCGCATCCGGACTTTCCCGACAGCGCCGCACCCGCACCGCGCGCCAATCCCGACCTGATCGGCCATACCGAGGCCGAGCGGCGCCTGGCACAGGCCGCCGGCGACGGCACGATTGCCGGCGCCTGGCTGCTCGGCGGCCCAAAGGGTATCGGCAAGGTGACTCTGGCCTACAGGCTGGCGCGCCACCTCCTGGCTGGCGGAGGACAGGATCTCTTCGGCGACAGCAGCAGCAATCTCGCCATCGACCCTGCCGACAGCACCTTCGGTCGTGTTGCTGGCGGTGGGCACGGTGATCTGCTTGCCGTTGAACTCGGCCTCAACAAGCAGGGCAAGCCGCGCACCGAGATCGTGGTGGAGGACATTCGGCGGCTCGAACCCTTCTTTCGTCAGTCGGCAGGTGAGGGTGGCTGGCGCATCGCCATCGTCGACGGCGCCGAGCTGATGAACACGAATGCTGCCAACGCTGCCCTCAAGCTGATCGAGGAGCCGCCCCCGCAATCGGTGGTCATCCTTGTCAGTCACGCCCCGGCGCGCCTCCTGCCGACCATCCGCTCGCGCTGCCGCATGCTCACCCTGCGGCCACCCAAACCGGAGCAGACAACGATCCTGCTGGAGGATTACCTGCCTGGCCTCGCCGAGGACGATCGCATGCCACTGGCCCGGCTGGCGAACGGCAGCCCAGGACGGGCGATGGCGCTCGTCGATCTGGGCGGTCTCGACCTCTATCGCGAGCTGCTGGCGCTGATCTCGGAAGCGCCCCGCATCGATCCCAGGGCCTTGCACGCCATCGCAGATCGGCTGGGACGCTATGGCAATGACAAGTCCTGCCGCACCGCACTCGACTTCCTCAACGACTGGGTCGCAAGGCTGGTGCGCGGTGCTGCGGCGGGCGGCGAGGGCTGGCATGACATCGTCGGTGGCGAACGCCAGCTGATGGAGCGTTACGCCCAAACCGGCGACCTTGCGCGCTGGGTGGGCGTATGGGAAAAGGTTGCGGGCCTCCGGGACAGGGCTGACAGCCTGAATCTGGACCGAAAACAGGTCGTCCTTGCCGCATTCGGTGCCTTGGAGGCCGCCACCCGGACCTGAGGCTCCACACGAACCGCAACCAGCGCATAGACCGTGCTCAAGGAGCCTTGGCATGTCCGGGAAGCCTGCCTTTTACATCACGACGCCGATCTACTACGTCAACGACAACCCGCACATCGGCCACGCATACACCACGCTGGCGTGCGACGTGACGGCGCGCTTCATGCGGCTCGACGGTCACGACGTGATGTTCCTGACCGGCACAGACGAGCATGGCCAAAAGGTCGAAAAGGCTGCCGGCGAGGCCGGCGTCGACCCACAGGCATTTTGCGATAGGGTCTCAGAAAACTTCCGTATGCTTTCGAAAGAATGGAACTTTTCAAACGACGACTTCATTCGTACGACCGAGCCGCGTCACGTCGCCTCGGTTCAGGCGCTGTGGCGTAAGCTGGAGGAAGCTGGCGAGATCTATCTTGACCATTACGAGGGCTGGTACGCGGTTCGCGACGAATCCTTTTATAGCGAGGATGAGCTGACCGACGGTCCCGACGGCCAGAAGCTCGCGCCCTCGGGCGCACCGGTCGAGTTGGTCAAGGAGCCGAGCTACTTCTTCCGGCTGTCGGCCTGGCAGGACCGCCTTCTGGAGCTCTACGATTCACGTCCCGACTTCATCATGCCTGAAAGCCGACGCAACGAGGTCCGCAGTTTCGTCGCTGGCGGCCTGCGCGACCTCTCGGTCTCACGCACCAGCTTCTCGTGGGGCGTTCCGGTGCCGGACGATCCCGATCACATCATGTACGTCTGGATCGACGCCCTGACGAACTACATCACCGCAGCGGGTTACCCCGACGAAGACGGCGAGCAGTTCCGGCACTGGTGGCCGGCGCTGCACATGGTCGGCAAGGACATCCTGCGCTTTCACGCCGTCTACTGGCCCGCGTTCCTCATGGCCGCCGGGATCGAGTTGCCTCGGCGAATCTTTGCCCACGGCTGGTGGACCAGCGAGGGCAAGAAGATCTCAAAGTCGCTGGGTAACGTTATCGTGCCGAGTGAGATCGTGGAGCGCTATGGGCTCGACCAGGTGCGCTATACGCTGATGCGCGAGGTCGGCTTCGGCAACGACGGCGACTTCTCGCACCGTGGTGCGGTCCAGCGTTGCAACCACGACCTCGCAAACGACTACGGCAATCTGGCGCAGCGTGTGCTCTCGATGATCGCCAAGAACTGCGACGGCCGGGTGCCGACGCCGGGCGACTTCGTCGACACCGACCGTGAGCTCATGGCCAAGACCTATGGCCTACTCAAGGAATCGCGCGGGCATCTCGAGGTCCAGGCCTTCCATCTCATGCTGCAAGGGATCTGGGGCGTCATCGGCGATGCCAACCGCTATGTCGACGAGCAAGCACCCTGGGCCCTCAAGAAGACCGACCCTGCGCGCATGGCAACGGTTCTCTACGTCCTGGCCGAGACCATCCGCGTGCTGTCGCTGTTGACCCAGCCGGTGATGCCTGACTCCTCGGCAAAGCTGCTCGACCAGCTCGCCGTCCCGGAGGATGGTCGTGTCTTCGCGCGGCTGGGGCCCGATCACGCCCTGAAGCCGGGCATCGCGCTGCCGAAACCGAAGGGCGTGTTCCCGCGCTACCAGGAGGAAGAGCAGGGAACCGCGTGATGCTGGTCGACAGTCACTGCCACCTCGACTTCCCGGATTTCGCTGAAGAACTGGACGATGTCGTCGCCCGCGCCCATGACGCGGGCGTCAGCACCATCCAGACAATTTGCACGCGTATGACCGAGTTCGACAAGGTCCGTGACGTCGCCGGTCGATACGACAACATGTACTGCTCGATCGGCGTCCACCCGCACAACGTCGAGAGCGAGGGTGTGGTGCGGACGGCCGACATCGTCGCCAAGACCGACGATCCCAAGGTGATCGGCATCGGAGAGACCGGGCTCGACTTCTACTACGACCACAGCCCGCGCGAGCAGCAGAAGGCGAGCTTTCGCCAGCATATCGCTGCGAGTCGTCAGACCGGCCTGCCGCTGATTGTCCACACGCGTGATGCCGACGACGACACGATGGATATTCTGGAGGATGAGATGGGGAAGGGGGCGTCCCCCGGCCTGATCCACTGCTTCAGCTCGTCACGCGAGCTCTGCGAGCGCAGCCTGGCGATCGGCCTTTTCATTTCGATTTCCGGCATCGCGACCTTCAAGAGCGCCCAGGAACTGCGCGACACGATCACCGATGTTCCGCTCGACCGGCTGCTTGTGGAGACCGATGCGCCCTACCTTGCGCCCGTGCCCAAGCGCGGCAAGCGTAACGAACCTGCTTTTGTGCGTCACACCGCCGCAGTCGTCGCCGATCTTAAGGCGGTGTCTGAAGACGAACTGGCACGTGTCACAACCGACAATTTCTTTAATCTGTTCTCGAAGGCAAAGCGTCCAGATACTTGATACAAAAGCAGTCGCTCTGCACCGCCAGCTCCTTGGACGCTGACATGAGCCGGCTCGTCGCGATCTGCTACGGCGATGGCCTCTGTCGCTTGCCTGTTCGACCGATCTTCAAGACCTTGGATAAAGCCTTCGTTCTCGGCATCATAGTCAGTTTCCATAATATGTATTATGCGACTTTCATGATGCGGTATCGATCACCCGGTCATCGAGGTCGACGGTGATCAGGGTGGCGTTGCGGATGAGAACGGACATGATGCGATCCCCAGGCTTGCGTGCGGACCTCACGCTCGCCGGTTGCAGCCCGAACGCCCATTGGTCAAAGTCGATTCATGTCCACTCTCCGGCTCGCCTCATATTCCATTCAAGGTGTCGACGATCGCGGCATTGCCGCCTGCTTCTTTTCGCCCAGTGCCGAATTGCCGCTGTGCGGCCTCTGCCGTCAGAACGGCATCGGCACCGTGATCTCTGCTGGACGTCGGTGACACGCGGCGACGCCTGTGCCTTGCACTGCCGCGACCTCTGCCCGTCGCTCGGCGTCAACGAATCGTCCGCTGTCAGCACCAGAAACGTGGCGCTCGCCGCCTGCCTCGTCCGCCATGGCGTCATCGCGGGCGGCGGTCTCCACAGCCTCGAAGCCGAACAGGGTCTTGCCGTCGGCCGCCCCGGCCGTGTCCATCTCGAAATCGAGGCGGCCGATACCCGCGCCCGGGCCATCCACGTTGGTGGCATGGTGACCCGCATGATCATCACTGACTCCATTCCCCGTCCGTCCTGAGGGTCCCGATGTCCATTCCCACCGATGCCGCCGCCCCCCTGCTCCGTCTGCTCGCGATCATGGCGAAGCTGCGCGATTGCGACGGCGGCTGCGCTTGGGATGTCGAGCAAACCTTCCGGACCATCGCACCCTACACGATCGAGGAGGCCTACGAGGTCGCCAACGCGATCGAGAATGAGGACTGGCCCAGCCTGAAGGATGAGCTCGGCGATCTCCTGTTCCAGGTCGTCTTTCACGCCCAGATGGCTTCCGAGGACGGCCACTTCGCCTTCGACGATGTCGTTCGTGCCATTTCTGACAAGATGATCCGCCGCCACCCCCATGTCTTCGGCGATCAGACCGGAATCGATTCGGCCAACGCCCAGACCGTGAACTGGGAGGCGCAGAAGGCCGCCGAACGCAAAGCGAAAGCCGAGCAGGACGGACGCTGCGAGTCGGCCCTCGACGGCGTCACCCCGGGCCTGCCCGCGCTGATCCGCGCTGCCAAGCTGCAGAAGCGCGCCGCACGCGTCGGTTTCGACTGGACCGATGCCGATCACGTGCTGGCCGATGTCGACGAGGAATTTGACGAGCTCAAGTCTGAGATCCAACAGGGCTCCGGCCATGACCGCCTGGAAGATGAGATGGGCGATCTGCTCTTCAGCATCGTCAATCTCGCACGCCATCTCGGCATCGACCCCGAAAGCGCGCTACGCCGGACGAACGCCAAGTTCGAGACGCGGTTTCGTTATGTCGAAGATTGTCTCGCCGCGGACGGCCGCACCACCAGCGAAACTACGCTCGAAGAAATGGATACCTTATGGAATGAGGCCAAAATCGGCGCGTCATGACCATTGAGGTCGCGTGCTTAACAGCTGACGGTGGGCAATCACCTCGACCGTCGCAGTGCCGTCTTTTCGATCAAATGGGCATGTGGGTGACGGAAAGTCTTTGTGAATCGTGACTATGCGTGATGAGGCGTGACGATACGTGATGGATCAAGGGGTTAGGGGTGTTTTCCGGGCATTTCGGGGGTGTGAAACGGCGGGAACACAGGGTG